>DASCOC010000121.1:0-3411 GCA_036011805.1 Rhodospirillales bacterium | reverse complement strand
TACCTTCCTGCTTGCGACTTACATGAGAATCCGCGCAACGGGGAAAGCCGCATTGGAACACGCGGCGTCGAAACGCTCGAAGAATCTTGCCGTTATCGCGTTGCTTGCCTTGGGTATGATTCTAGTGATTGCCTCCTGGATCACATTGACCAGGATCGAGGAGGAATACAAATCGGGTATCGGCAAATCACTAAAAGTGGCGATTGAATCCTCTCAACATGCGATACGCCTGTTAAACAAGAATCAGAAAGCGGCGGCGAAGCTTTGGGCCGGCAATCGAGAGGTCATCACCTCCGTCGAGCAATTGCTGCGGAACCCCAGGACGGCCGAGGCGCTGCTAAACGAGCCGGCGCAGTCGGAATTGCGGTCCTGGCTGAAACCGGTGTTCAGGACCATCGGCTATCGGGGATACTTCGTTATCGGACCGGACAACATCAACCTTTCTTCCAGCCGCGACTCAAACATCGGAATCATCAGCCTGCTTACCAAACAAGAAGAGTTCCTGGAAAAAACCAGGTCCGGCCAAACGCTTGTAAGCCTGCCTCAACCCTCCGACGTTCCGCTGATGGATGTCTACGGGGAAATGGTCGAGGATCTGGCGACCATGTTCGTGGCGTCGCCGATTCGCGGTGATTCAGGTGAAACCATTGCCATTCTCGCTTTCCGCATCGAACCTGATGTGTACTTCTCGTCCGTTTTCGAGCGTGGGAGGATTGGTGAATCGGGGGAAACCTATGCGTTCGATTCGCGGGGGTTGATGATCAGTGAGAGTCTATTTGCCGAACAACTTTCCGAAATCGGCCTCATCCCCAAAGGCAAACACTCGGACCTCAAGATTGAAGTGCGCGATCCGGGGGTCAATCTCATTGCCGGGGAGCGGACCCTCGCCCACCATGAAAAACAGCCCCTGACCCGCATGGCCCTGAGCGCAACGAAAGGCGAATCCGGGGTTGATCTGGAGGGCTACCGCAGCTACAGGGGCGTTCCCGTGGTCGGCGCCTGGGTTTGGGACGAGGAGCTTGGGTTCGGAATGACAACGGAAATCGATGCCTCCGAAGCCTTTGCCAGTCTGCGGAAAACAAGGATCAGCATTGTTTCGTTCTCTGTTTTTTCACTCGTCCTTTTGATCGTGCTGACCGCCGTGTTCACACGCAGCCAAAGACAACTTGCCGAGAGCGAGGCAAAATACCGCAACTCCATCGATTCGACTTTGGAAGGCTACTGGCTGGTCGATACCGAAGGCCGGATGCTGGAGGTGAACAAGTCGTTTTGCGAGATGCTTGGCCGCCAACCGGCCGAACTTCTCGGCAGGCGGCCGCCGGAGTTCGCCAGCGAAGAATGCCGCGCCCTCTATGAACGGATGGCATCCGAAATCGCAACCTCCGAGCACCGTCAATACGAGGTCGCCTTCAACAACAAGCAAGGCGAGGCTGTCCACACCAATGTCAGTTGCACCACCATTCGGGACCGTCAAGGCAAGGCCACCGGAGCCTTCGCCTTCATCGCCGATATTTCCGAACGCAAGAAAGCGGAGCGGCAACAAAGGGAAAGTGAAGAACGCCTTGTCTCGGCAATCAGCAACATCTCGGAAGGGTTCGTGCTGTACGACAGCGAGGACCGGATCATCCTCTGTAACGATCAATACAGGAGAATGCACCCCAACGCCTTTGATCTCATCATCCCGGGAGCAAAATTCGAGGACATCATCAGGGGTGGCGCCGAAAGAGGCCAGTATCCCGATGCCCTTGGCCGCGAGGAAGAGTGGGTCAAGGAACGCATGGAGGTTCACAAGAAACCCTTCGTCTCGTTCGAGCAGCGTTTGGAGGGGGAAAAGTGGCTGCGTGTTTTCGATAAACGGCTTGCCAGCGGCATGACCGTGGGTATCCGAGTCGATATCACCGAACTCAAGGAAGCCAAGGAAGCGGCAGAGGAGGCCAACCAGGCCAAGTCCGATTTCCTGTCCGCCATGAGCCACGAGTTGCGAACGCCGATGAACGCCATCCTCGGCTTCGGGCAAATGCTGGAGTTCAACCCCAAGGAGCCGCTGACCAAGGCCCAGAAAGACTGCGTTGATTACATTCTCAAGGGTGGCCAGCACCTGCTGGTACTGATCAACGATATTCTCGACCTGGCCAAGATCGAGGCCGGCAAGGTGGAACTGTCCATCGAGGATGTCTCGTCGGCGTTAATTCTCGACGAGTGTCTGCCACTGATAGCTTCAATGGCCGAGAAACGCGGCATCGATATTTCCGTTCCCGGTCCGGTGGCGGAAGTTCCAAGTGTGCGCGCCGATTACACGCGCCTCAAGCAGGTGCTGCTCAACCTGATGTCGAACGCCGTCAAGTACAACCGGAAAAACGGCAAGGTCACCATCAGCTTCGAAGAGGCAGCCGGCAATATGCTACGCATCGCCGTGACCGATACCGGCGAAGGGATTCCAGAAGACCAACAAAGCGAACTGTTCAAACCTTTCAGTCGCCTTGGCGCCGAAAATTCAGAGATCGAAGGCACCGGCATCGGCCTTGTCGTTAGCAAAAACCTGATTGAAATCATGAACGGTGCCGTCGGTCTGAAAAGCGAAGTTGGCAAGGGGTCCACGTTCTGGATCGAGCTGCCCCTGGCCCAACGCGATCACGGCGAAGCCGCCGCGACGATCGCCGCGGCGACGGCGCAAGTTGAGGCTGAGGGGCGGCTCCCCGGCATGAGCGGCACCCTGCTTTACGTGGAGGACAACCCGGAGAACCTCGAACTGATGGAGTTGATCGTCTCCCGCGTCGAGGGGTTGTCGATGATCTCGACCCATACCGGCGAGTTGGGGATAGAACTGGCGAGGGCCGAAAAACCGGACGTGATCATACTCGACATCAACCTTCCCGGCATGAACGGCATTGAGGTCTTGAAGAAACTCCGTGGTTACGAAGACACCAAGAACACTCCCATCCTGGCCCTCAGCGCCGCCGCCACCGAGAGGGACATCAAAAAAGGGATGGATGCGGGGTTTCTTAAATACCTGACCAAGCCCATTCAGGTTACCGATGTGGTGGATGCCATCAAGACCGCATTGGAGGCGGCTTGATGAACGATGTCATGGATAAAACCCCGGACGCCAACATCCTGATTGTCGACGATCAACCGGAAAACGTCCGACTCCTCGAGATGATGTTGTCCTATGCCGGGTATGCCAACGTGCAAAGCACCACCGACCCCCGGCAAGTGAAAGGACTTTATCAAGACAACGATTTCGACATCATCCTGCTCGATATCCGCATGCCGCACCTGGACGGTTTCCGGGTCATGGAGCAACTCTCGGACGGTATCAAGGGCGATTACCTGCCGGTCCTGGTGTTGACAGCGCAAAAGGACATGGAGACCCGGATCAAGGCCCTGGAGGCGGGAGCCAGGGACTTCGTC
>DASCOC010000120.1:0-11497 GCA_036011805.1 Rhodospirillales bacterium | reverse complement strand
CGGCGGCTCAGGGAGCGCTATAATTATCGTGGCGAGGTTCGGGCCATCGGCAACGTGCTCCCGGATCAGTATCTGTTCATGCAGCGTTGCGGCTTCGATGCCTTCGAAATTCGCGATAGCGAAAATGAAGAGGCCTGGGACAAGGCGACCGGGGTCATCAGCGTTTTCTACCAGCCCGCCGCGGACGGCGAAGAGACCGTGGTGTCGTTGCGCCACCCTGATCAGGGAAATTAAAACAAATAAGCGTGCCCGCCGGGAGAAGTTTTAGTGACAGCCGTCATGGATAGAATGTTGGACGCCAAGGGCCTTAAATGCCCGTTGCCCGTCATCAAAACCCGGATGGCCTTGAACAAGATGGCCGTGGGCGAGGTGGTGACGGTGCTTGCCACCGACCCGGCGTCGAAAATAGACATGCGCCATCTTTGCAACATCACCGGCAACGAACTGATGGAAGCCAGCGAGGAAGACGGCGTGCTGACCTATGTCATCAGGAGAACCGAAGCCGATTGAGCAGGCGAGGACGGCGGCGCCCGTCACACCTTGTGGCTCAGGGTGATGGACCTGAAATATGATGAAGGCTGATTGCAACCGGTAACGGCGACCCTTAAAGTGTCGCCGCTTAAACCTAATAGAAACCGGAAAAGAAATTCATCATGACCACTACTCTCGACACCAAAGGAATGAACTGCCCGTTGCCGATTTTGAAGGCCAAGAAGGCGCTCAAGGGCCTGGACGCCGGCGATGTTCTTGAAGTCATCGCCACCGACCCCGGCGCGGTCAAGGACTTCGAATCGTTTTGCCGCTCCACCGGCAATGAACTCATGGAAACCGCCGACGCCGACGGCGTCTACACATTCACGATCAAAAAGGGCGCCTAGCACCTCCTTTTGTCGCGGGTTGAGCAATACATCAAGGAGGGCGGAAATGGCGGCTTTTATCATCGTTCAGGTTGATGTGACCGACCCTGAAACTTTTGCCACCTATCGTGACCAGGTGCCGCCGACGCTCGAGGCCCACGGCGGCGAATTTTTGGTTCGGGGTGGCGAACAAGACGTGCTGGAAGGCGAATGGGCCGCCCCCCGCACCGTGATTCTGAAATTCCCGTCCATGGAACAGGCCAAGGCGTGGCACGCGTCTCCCGAATACGAAGGTCCGAAAGCGCTCCGTCAATCGGCGGCAAACACCAACATGGTCGTGGTCGAGGGATTGTGAAGAGGTTTCGGCCTATCGCTCACTTCGCGTTCGGAAAAAACGCCTGGCGGCCCTTAATGCGGTAGGCCTTGATCGCGGCCTGGCCTTCCGGGCCGGTAATCCAGTCGATGAAGGCCTGGCCCATCCCGGCTTTGACGTGGGGGTGGCGTTTGGGGTTGATCAGGATGACGCCGTAGGGATTGAGCAACAACGGGTCGTTTTCGGCCACCAGCTTAAGCCCGCCCCGATTCTCGAACTTCAGCCAGGTGCCCCGGTCGCTGAGCGTATAGGCGGGCATCGCCGATGCCGTGTTCAGGGTCGCGCCCATGCCGGCGCCGGCCTCGCGGTACCAGGTGCCGCTGGCCTTGACGGCGTTGATGCCGGTCAATTTCCAGATCGATAATTCTTTTTTGTGAGTGCCGCTGTCGTCACCGCGCGAAACGAAGAAGTTCTTGGTCGCCGCGATTTGGGCAAGGCCGTCGACGACGCTCTTTAATCCCCAGATATTGGCGGGGTCGTTTTCGGGGCCGACGATAATGAAATCGTTGTACATGACGTCATGGCGTTTGACGCCATAGCCATCGGCGACGAATTTGTCCTCCGATGTCCGGTGGTGAACCAGCAGCACATCGGCGTCGCCGTTTTTGGCGATGTTGATGGCGCGCCCGGTGCCGACGGAGACGACACGCACCTTGATCCCGGTCTTGGCGGTGAACGTTGGCAGGATTTTTCCGTACAGGCCGGAATTGTCGGTCGACGTGGTGCCGACCAGGGTAAAGAATTTCTCCGCCGCCGCTGCCGGTCCGGGCATCAGCGCCATCACGGCGGCGACCAGCGCCATGATCGTTACCCGTTTCATCCTTCGCCCTCCTTGGGCGGCAGGCCCTGTTTGCGGTTGTCCTGGCCCTTGTTCCACCACAACAACTCGCCCCTGACGAAAGCCTGGGCCAAGTCGTTTTCCGGGGCCTCGAAAAAACGCCCGGCCGGGGCGGCCTCTAATATTCGCCCGCGGTTGATGAAGATCACCTCATCGGCGATGCGCCGGGCCTGGCCGAGGTCGTGGGTGGTCATGATGATGCGGGTGCCGGCATCGTGGATGGCGGCGATGATCTCCTCGACCGAATGGGTGGCGGCGGGATCCAGGCTGGCGGTCGGCTCATCCAGGAACAACACCTGCGGTTCCAGCGCCCAGGCCCGCGCCAGCGCCAGTTTCTGTTGTTCGCCGATGGACAGCACCCGGGCCGGTTGGTCGGCGAGCCTTTTCAGGCCGGTTTGGTGCAGCACCCGGTCGATGATGTCGGCCCGGTGGCGGCGCGGAACCTGGTGTAGCTTCAGGGCGTACTTGATGTTGGCGGCAACCGAGCGGCGCAGCATCACCGGGCGCTGGAAGACCATCGCCTGATGACGGCCGGCGCCGGTTTCCTGTTGCCAGCGGACGCTGCCTTGGGTCGGGCGCAGCAGGCCGTGACAGAGCCTGAGGAATAGGCTTTTGCCGGCGCCGTTGGGGCCGATGATCACGGTTTTGAGACCGGGCTCAAGGCGTAAGGTGACGTCCTTGATCAGGCGGTTGCCGCCGGCCTCGAAGCAGACATCGTCCAATTCCAGGGGCAGGATGCGTGGATCGTCCGAGGGGGCCGTCATGCGTGCCACCGCTTGGTGCTGTGCTGGATGAGATAGGCGCCGGCGTTGATGCTGGCCGACAACACCAAAAGGATCATGCCCAGTCCCAGCGCCAGCGCCAGGTTGCCCTTGGAAACCTCAAGCGCGATCGAGGTCGTCATCACCCGGGTCACATGATCGATGTTGCCGCCGACGATCATCACCGCGCCGACTTCGGCGGATGCCCTGCCGAAACCGGCCAGGATCGCGGTGATCAGGGTGAACCGTCCGTCCCACAACAACGCCGGCACCGCCCGGCCCGGTCCGGCACCCAGGGACCGGAGTTGTTCTTCGTATTCGATCCACAGGTCTTCGATCACCTGGCGGGTCAACGCGGCAATAATCGGCGTCACCAAAAGCACCTGGGCGACGATCATCGCCGTCGGCGTGAACAACAGCCCGAACACCCCGAACGGTCCGGCGCGGCTGAGCAACAGATAAACGATCAGGCCGACGACCACCGGCGGCATGCCCATCAGCGCATTGACGCAGACGACGATGAAAAAGCGGCCGCGAAACCGGAACAGGGCAATGGCGGCGCCGACCGGAAGACCGATTAAAGCGGCAATGGCGACGGCGGTGAGGCTGACCCGCAACGACAGCCCGACGATTTCGGTCAGGGAGCTGTCGAGGCCGAGAACAAGGCCGAGGGCGGCGGCGAAGGCGTCGGAAAAATCGGTCATCAAAGGGTACCTAAAACCCGCTTCATATATGTTCTAATTACATATTATGGTAAAAATGACATTTTAAACATAAAAATGCATAAATTCGCGTATCACGTCTTCAAAGCTCCAACAGCCCTTGTAATCCTCCCCGTCATATCCCTAGTCTTATGAACAAGAGGCGTGGAGCGGTGTAGCCGCAACGGGGACCAAAAAACCGAGGCGGGAAAACCGCCCTTGGGTTCTTAGGATTCATGACAAAAGGCGAAGAAGGCCGAAGGCCTGACAGGGACTGAAATGACTACTGACGAAAATCTAATCCTGCCTGACCCGAAGGATTCGCGCCTGACCGAACGCGTCACCGGCACCGATCAGGGCGGCAACCCGATTGAGACCTCGGTGACGGTGGAGAGGCCGTTGACGCTCTACCTCAACGGCCAGGAAATCGTCACCATGATGTCGATCTGCGATTACCCGGAATACATGGCGATCGGCTATCTGGTGAACCAGAACATGCTGCTGCCCGGCGACGAGATCACCGGCGTCGATTATGAAGAAGACATTTCCACCATCGTCGTGCGTACCGCGGGCAAGACCGACTTCGAGGAAAAGCTGAAAAAAAAGACGATGACGTCGGGCTGCGCCCAGGGCACGGTGTTCGGCGACGTCATGGAAAAATTCGAGACCGTGACCCTGCCCACCGACACCACCATCAAGACATCGTGGCTCTATAGCCTGATGAAAAAGATCAACACCATGCCGTCCCTCTACCTGGAGGCCGGCGCCATTCACGGCTGTGTGCTGGCCAAGCAAGACAAGGTGTTGCTGTATATGGAGGACGTCGGCCGCCACAACGCCATCGACAAGATCGCCGGCTACATGTTCAAGCACGGCATCGATGGCGGCGACAAAATCTTTTACACCACCGGACGGCTGACCAGCGAAATGGTCATCAAGGCGGTGCAGATGGGGATTCCGATCCTGGCGTCGCGGTCGGGCTTTACCGCCTGGGGGGTGGACCTGGCGCGCCAAGTCGGCCTGACCCTGATCGGCCGCGCCCGGGGCAAGCGCTTCGTCGTGTTGTCCGGTGCCGAGCGGATTGTGTATGACCAAGAGGCGCGGAGCGGCGAAGCCGCGACAGGGACTAATAAAGACTCCGATCAAGTAAGCCAGAAAGGAGCCGCCGAATGACAAGAGGCGTGGAAGGCCGAAGGCCTGACAGGGACACAAAAGTCATTGGCGTTTTGTTGGCCGGTGGGCTGGCGCGGCGCATGGGCGGCGGCGACAAGGGGCTTTCGATGTTGGGCGGCCGGCCGATGATGGCGCGCATTATCGAGCGCGTCGGGCCGCAAGTCTCGACCCTGATCATCAACGCCAACGGCGAGCCTAAGCGCTTCGCCGATTATGGCTTGGACGTGGTCCCGGATGTTATCGGTGATTTCGCAGGTCCCCTGGCAGGTGTGCTCACCGGCCTGGAATGGACAGCCGTTAACGCGCCGGAAGCAGAATGGGTGGCGACGTTCGCCATCGACGCGCCGTTCGTGCCGGCGGATTTGGTCGACCGGCTTCGGGACGCGGTCGATCGTGACGGCGCCGAGATGGCGTGCGCCGCATCCAATGGCCGCGCCCATCCGGTGTTCGGTTTGTGGCCGGTGGCCTTGGCCGGCGACCTTCGCGGCGCCATGATCGACGAAGACATGCGCAAGATCGACCTGTGGACGGCGCGCTATCAATTGGCTGAGGTGGACTTTTCGGCGTCGCCGTTCGATCCTTTTTTCAACATCAACGACAAGGACAACCTGGCCGAGGCCGAACGCCTGCTGGCCGACGGGGAAAGAGGCGCCGCATGAGCACGGAAACCACGCCAACCCCCGGGTCGGGGAGCCGGCAAAGCGTCGATGTCGGCATCGTTATCGAACGCCGCATGGTCGACAGCCCATGGCAGGATTATGAATGGTCGCCGGTTGCCGTCATCGTCGGCGCACCGCCCATGGACGCCACCGACGAATGGATGGAACTAAGGCGCGGCGACGATTGGGTGCATTTTCACGCCGGCACATTGCCGCTTGAGCTGTTTGCCGGCGAGACCGAGGGCTATCGCAAGAATATTTCCGAAGACCAGCCCTATATCTATATCGTCCTCAACCCCGGCGAAGAGGCCGACGACCCGGAGGTGATCCCGTTTCTGGCCACCGCGTGCCCCTATGAAGCCGAGAGCTACACCGAAGACACCGATCAGATTGTCGAAGGCGTGCCGATGCCGCCCGAAGTCGTCGCCTGGGTGTTGGATTACATCGACACCTACCATGTCGATGTGAAGTTCGAGAAGCGCAAACAGAAGAAAGCCTATGATCCCCGCAAGGGTGGCTTCCAGCAGCGTCCCGATAAGGGCACCCGGCAATGAGCGGCGGTGAGAAAAAATCCGAAGATAAAAAAGAAGGCAGGCTGTCGCGCTGGTCGAAGCGGAAGCTGGCGCCCGCCGATGCTGCCCCGGTGGTTGTTGCCGAAGTTTCCACGGAACCTTATTCCGATCCGGGGTCGGAGGTCGGGAACCTGAACGTCCGCGGGATGGTTAAGCCGATGCCGCCGTTGGCCGGGCCGGAAGAGGGTGAACCCGCCTACGCGGCGGCTCAGGCCGACGCCCTGGCGTTGCTCGACCCTGAGAACGCTGAGGCGGCGGCGTTGCAGGCATTTCCTGTCAGCCCGGAGGATGAGGGCAAAGACGTGGAATTGACGCCCGAGCAGGAAGCGGCGGTTAAAGAGCTGCCGCCGATCGAAAGCCTGAAAAAGGATTCCGACTTCACGCCGTTTTTCGGCCCCAACATTCCCGACTTTCTTAAACGCCAGGCCTTCAAGGCATTGTGGATGAGCAGCCCTTTTTTTGGCTTCCGCGACGGCCTCGATGACTATGACGAGAATTTTCGCATCGTCGAAAAAATCCTCACCGCCGCCGACAGCGACTATAAACCAGGCAAAGGATACGGGTTTGATGACGATGAGGCCGACGATGATGTCGGTGAGGGCGATGATGACGGTGACCGTGACGGTGACGGCGAGGAAGTTGCTGCCGCCGCCGATGAAACCGACGATGAAACCCCGAAAGAACCCCGAAAAAGCGACGTTCGCCCCCCCGACGACGCCGTTTAGATATATTCCAAGCGGTTTTCCGGATTTTCCTTGGATTCTGGTTAGACACCTTAAAATTGAGCAATTCCGCAAACCCCTTCTTCGCCGATAGGGGCAATATTTTTGGGGGTTTAATGCCCTGAAATACACACGTAATTGTGATTATGATTTTATCGAATTCTTGGATGAAATCCGTTGACTTGAGTCTTCAAAAGGGCGGATAATATTGGGGCGTATAATGCTTGGCGTGGTCTATCAGGAAACGTTGGTATACCAAAGACCAAGTTGCATTTAGGGAGAAGCTTCTCCGGGCCATCCGGCCGTGGAGGGGAAATTAAAAAGGAAACACCAAGTGGCGGCGATCCATTCCGAGGGGAGGCGAGGAGAGGACGTTCGACAGGGACGGATTCTTCCTTCAGACAGCGACCAAACCGGTGACTCGGGTATGTCCGCGAACATTTCCGAGGTCGATGCGCAGCGCGCCGGCCTGTACGGTTTGCTGGCCCGGGTGCTGGGCGCGCCGATGAGCGACGAGACCCTGGAAATTGTCCGCGCCCTGGAAAAAAGTAACACCGATACCGACACCGAATTAGGTGCGGCCCTGGCATCGCTTGGCGCCATGGCCGCGCGCACGACCCGGACCGGCGCCGAAGAGGAATATTCGGCGCTGTTCTTCGGACATGGCGCCGGGGGCGAGATGCACCCCTACGCGTCGCAGTACCTGACTGGGTTCGTCTATGAAAAACCATTGGCCAAATTGCGCCACGATATGGATGCGATCGGCGTCGCCGCCTCCGGCAGCTCGTCCGAACCCGAAGATCACATCGCTTATCTTTGTGAAATCATGCATGGGCTGATCACCGGCGCGTTCGGCGAACCCGCCGTCCTTTCGGCTCAACAAAAGTTTTACGAGACCCACATGGCGTCGTGGGCGGGGCAGTTCTTTACTGACCTGGAGGGCGCCGAGTCGGCTGCGCTTTATATGCCGGTCGGGACCATCGGCAGGCTGTTTTTGGCCATCGAAGCCGAAGCGTTTGAGATGGCGGCATGAAGGCGCCGCGATAAGGGACTTGTTATCAAGTGGCGTCCTGCTTGGGCGTCGTCGAATGGACCATTTGAGGAAACTGTCTAGGAGAAGATGATGACGAAATCGAAAAAATCACTTCCCCGCCGTGACTTCTTAAAGGCTGCCAGTCTCACCGGTGGTGCCGCTGGGGTGGCGGCGGTGGCCTTGACGTCGAAGTCGACAAAGGCGGCGGTTCCTGAAACCGCGAAACGTTCCGGCTATCAGGAAACCGACCACGTCAATAAATACTACGAACTGGCTAGGTTCTAACAGAAACCAACAGGAGGCATCTAATGCTCACCAAAACGAGCAACGGGGTAGCGAATGGCCCCCGTTTAAAGAAGGCCTTAGCCGGCGTTATCGGGGGTTCCATGGACCGCCGTACATTCCTGAAACGTTCAGGGGTGACCGCCGGAGGCGCTGTGCTTGCTTCTGCCGTGCCGCTTGGCATGGTCAAGGAAGCCAAAGCCGCCACCGCTAAGGAAATGAAGAAGATCAAGTCTGTTTGTACCCACTGTGCCGTCGGTTGCACGGTCATCGCCGAAGTCGATAACGGCGTTTGGGTCGGACAGGAACCGGGCTTCGATAGCCCCATCAACCTCGGCGGCCATTGCGCCAAGGGGGCGTCCGTGCGTGAACACGCGCATAACGAACGCCGCCTTCGCTATCCGATGAAGTTGTCGGGCGGCAAGTGGGTGAAACTTTCGTGGGACCAGGCGATCAACGAAATCGGCGACAAAATGCTGGATATTCGCAAGACCTCCGGCCCCGATTCGGTGTACTGGCTGGGTTCGGCGAAGTTCTCGAACGAACAATCCTACCTGTTCCGTAAGTTCTATGCCTTCTGGGGCTCGAACAACGGTGACCATCAGGCGCGGATTTGTCATTCGACCACGGTTGCGGGTGTTGCCAACACCTGGGGCTATGGCGCCATGACCAATCACTTCAACGATATGCACAATTCGCGCGCGATCTTCATGATCGGTTCGAACGCGGCCGAAGCCCATCCGGTGGCCGTGCAGCACATCTTGAAGGCCAAGGAACAGAACAACGCGGCCGTCATCGTTTGTGACCCGCGGTTCACCCGCACGGCGGCGCACGCCGACGAATATGTGCGGTTCCGTCCCGGTACCGACGTCGCCCTGATCTGGGGCATCCTCTGGCATATCTTCGAAAACGGCTGGGAAGACAAACTGTATATCAAGCAGCGTGTCTGGGGCATGGAAAAGGTCCGCGCCGAAGTCAAGAAGTGGACGCCTGAGGAAACCGAGAACGTTACCGGCGTTCCCGGATCACAAATGCGCCGGGTTGCCAGGACATTGGCCAACAACCGTCCGGGCACCGTCATCTGGTGTATGGGCGGCACACAGCATCACAACGCCAACAACAACACGCGGGCGTATTGCACCTTGATGCTGGCGTTGGGCAATATCGGAACGCAGGGCGGCGGCGCCAACATCTTCCGCGGCCATGACAACGTGCAGGGCGCGACTGACTTCTGCATCCTGTCGCACTCGCTTCCCGGCTACTACGGCCTGAAGACCGGCTCGTGGAAGCATTGGGCCCGTGTTTGGGACGTGCCGTACGATTACGTCCTCAAGCGTTTCGCTTCCAAGAAGCTGATGGAATCGAAGGGCATCCCGGTGTCGCGTTGGATTGACGGCGTTCTTGAGAACAAGAAGAACATCGATCAGCCCGATAACGTGCGCGGCATGGTGCTGTGGGGTCATGCCTGTAACTCACAGACCCGTCTGCCGGATATGAAGAAGGCGATGGAGAAATTGGACATCATGGTCATTATCGACCCGGTGCCGACCTTCGCTTCCGTCATCCCGGACCGCCAGGACGGCGTCTATGTCCTGCCGGCGGCGACCCAGTTTGAGACCTATGGCTCGGTGACCGCGTCCAACCGCACCTTGCAGTGGCGGGACAAAGTCTTCAACCCGGTGTTCGAGGCGAAACCTGATCAAGACATCATGTACCTGTTCGCCAAGAAGTTCGGCTTCGACAAGCAGTTCTTCAAGAACATCAAGGTCACGAACGGCTCGCCTTCTGTTGAAGACACCACCCGCGAGTTTAACCGCGGTATGTGGACCATCGGCTACACCGGCCAATCGCCGGAACGGCTGAAAGCCCACATGGCGAACCAGCACACCTTCGACAAGACCACGCTTTTGGCCAGAGGCGGCCCGGTTTCGGGCGAATACTACGGCCTGCCGTGGCCTTGTTGGGGTACCGACAAGATCAAGCATCCGGGGACCCCGGTGCTGTACGATCCGTCGAAGCCGGTTGCCGAAGGCGGTCTTTGTTTCCGGGCTCGCTTCGGTGTCCAACGCAAGGGCTCAAACCTTCTTGCCGAGGGCTCCTATCCGGTCGATTCCGAGATCAAGGATGGCTATCCGCAGTTCACGATGGCCATGCTCAAGAAACTCGGCTGGGACGGCGATCTGACGGCGGCGGAAAAGGCCGCCATCGCGAAGGTTGCCGGCGACAAGACCAACTGGAAAACCGATCTTTCCGGTGGTATCCAACGTGTCGCCATCAAGCACGGCTGTGCGCCCTTCGGCAACGCTAAGGCGCGGGTCGAGGTCTGGACGTTCCCGGATCCGATCCCGCTGCATCGTGAGCCGTTGTACACCAACAGGCGTGACCTTCTGCCTAAGTACAAGACCTACAAGGATAAGCAGGCTTATCGCCTGCCGACCAAGTACGAGTCGATCCAGAAGATTGATCACTCGAAGAAGTTCCCGACGATTTTGACCATGGGACGCCTGGTTGAGTATGAAGGCGGCGGTGCCGAAAGCCGCACCAACAAGTGGCTTGCGGAATTGCAGCAAGACATGTTCTGCGAGGTCAATCCCACCGATGCCAACAATGCCGGCATCCGGGACGGCCAAGACATGTGGGTCCATTCTCCGGAAGGCGGCAAGGTGCTGGTTAAAGCCCAAGTCACCGAACGCGTCGAACCGGGTGTGGTCTTCATGCCTTTCCACTTCGGTGGCCATTGGCAGGGCAAGAGCCTGAGAGATAAATACCCACCTGGAGCCGATCCTTATGTGTTGGGCGAAGCATCCAACATGTGCGGAACCTACGGGTATGACTCAGTCACTCAGATGCAAGAAACCAAAGCGACGCTTTGTCGCATAGAAGCAGCGTAAGGCTGAGGAGGTAAAATCATGGCACGTATGAAGTTCCTTTGTGACGCCGAACGCTGCGTCGAATGCAACGCTTGCGTCACTGCGTGTAAAAACGAAAATGAGGTCCCTTGGGGCATCAACCGGCGCCGGGTCGTTACGATCAACGACGGTAAACCCGGCGAAAGGTCCATTTCGGTAGCCTGTATGCACTGCTCTGATGCGCCGTGCGTCGCGGTCTGCCCTGTGGATACGATCTACCAAACGGAAGAAGGCGTGGTCCTGCATTCCAAGGACCTGTGCATCGGTTGCGGGTATTGCTTCTTCGCATGCCCGTTCGGGGCACCGCAATTCCCGCAGGCCGGGAATTACGGAAGCCGCGGCAAGATGGACAAGTGCACCTTCTGTGCCGGTGGCCCGGAAGACGACAATTCGGCTGCGGAGTTCCAGAAGTATGGACGCAACCGTCTCGCGGAAGGCAAGTTGCCGATGTGTGCCGAGATGTGCTCGACCAAGGCACTCTTGGGCGGTGATGGAAATATGATTTCCAACATCTACCGCGAACGGGTTGTCGCCCGTGGCTTCGGCTCCGGTGCTTGGGGTTGGGGAACGGCCTATCAATTGAAGGCTGGTTCCTGATCCACGGCAGGCAAATCTGA
>DASCOC010000119.1:0-1981 GCA_036011805.1 Rhodospirillales bacterium | reverse complement strand
CCAGATTTACCTGCGGGAATACAAACGCCGCCTGCGGAAGCAGGAAAGATAGGGCAAGGCATAGGAGCGGTCTTATGCTGTTCATATTGTAAGGTCCATTCAGGTTTCCTTTGCCATCAAACGGTCAAAAAACCCCGTCAAGCTTTAGACAAAAATTGCCCAAAGCCTCCGATTAAGTAACCATAGGTTTTTTTGGAATACCTTGATTTTGGTCAAGAAAGAAATAAAAGGCTGCCCTGGCTAAGCGGCTTGCTTAGGCCGACATTTCCCAAATAGCCTTCAAATCCGCTCCAGCCACACGACTTTCCGGTCATGGCCGAATACGTGCGAAATAAGGGCTATGTGAATGGGAATTACCGCAGCCACCTGAAAGCCAAGATGAAGGCTCTTAGAGGCTGAAAGTCTTAGGCCGCTTCGGAGTCCGCCGGCAAGGAGGATGCGCCGCGCTCGACTGTCTTGCTTTCCTCGCCGCAGAATATCTTATAAATCAGTCCGAGAACCAATTCGGCCTCGTCACTGGCTAGGCTGTAATAAATCTGCTTTTTATCACGCCGCGTTGAGACCATGCCGTCGCTGCGAAGCCGCGCCAATTGCTGCGAAAGGGTCGGCTGGCGGATGCCGAGAATATTTTCCAGTTCGCCGACGTTTCGCTCCCCTTCGTTAAGGGCGCAAAGGATCACCAGCCGGTTTTCATTGGCAAGGCACTTCAGGAAGGTGCTGGCACGCCCAGCATTTTCATGAATTTCATGAATCTGTCTCATGGCCTGAACATCTCCCCATGTCTTGCCACCACAACTATTTAACGTAGATCATCAGTGGGAAGTTATATAGCCGAAAGTGAATGTGAATGCCACTAATAAATGCAGCTACATAATGTATAATACAATTATTCACGATAAAAATTAGTACAATATGGTGCCAAATAACGAACCGGTAATGCCCTGGATTCTGGACTTCGGAAAGACGGCTAAAAAGTTAAAATTCCAGTTTATCGAAGATGGCCTCGATGCCGGCGCGGGCGCAGGCATCATCGGAATCACCGCCGGGGGCGCCGGAAACGCCTACGCCGCCGACAATGGACCCGCCGGCTTCAATCGGGACACCGCCGCCCAGCATCAAGGCGCCGGGGATTTGACGGGTGCCGAAGACCAATTCTCCCGGTTGGGTTAACGTCGCCATGGCCTGGGTATCGGTGTGAAAACTGACGGCCGTCCACGCCTTGCGCCGCGCGGTTTCGGTGGTATGGGGCCCGGCGAAGCGGTCTCTCAGCATCACTTGGACGTTGCCGCCGCGATCGACGACCGCAACGGCGACTTGGAAACCACGTTTGCGGCATTCGGCGAGGGCGCCTTGGGCGAGTTCTGTCGCTGCTTCCAAGGTCAGGGTCTTGAAGGTAATCAAGGCGCCTTCCTGGGCCTGGACAGGCGAAGACAACGTCGCCAGGACGGCGCCAGCGGCTAAATAGCGGCCTAGCATGTGTTGATTGCTGATGTCGGCGTGGCGCGACCCTGGGCCAATTGTTGAACGTGCCTGCAGCCCTGGATGGCGGCTTCCATTTTGACGATGAGTTCGTCCATTAGGCCCCAAAAGTGATCTTCGCCGGAATAACCGGTAATCCGTCCGATTTCATTACCATTGTTGAGAAGCACGAAGGTCGGCGTGAACATGACAGTCCTTAATTTCTCCAGATCGGTCGGTCGCTCATCATGAATATCGACGCGGCGGAGGGGGAGGTTCCGGCCTTCATCGGTTTTTTCGTAAACGATGCCGACTTCTTCCTCCCACAGGTCGCACCATGTGCAGGCGGGCGAAGTAAACATAATGAACTCACTCGCCGAAAACGCCGGCGAGGCTGAAAACATCAAAGCCAAGGCAAGGAAAATCGAGCGCATAAAAATTGAACAATCAAAATTGTTAATAACTGGCTTTGTTATACCATTGTCGAATGTGTTTGTCTCTTAGGGATTCCTCTAGTGGCCTA
>DASCOC010000118.1:0-4964 GCA_036011805.1 Rhodospirillales bacterium | reverse complement strand
CGTTTTCCATTGCGCCATCGGCAAACGATCGGCGGCGGCGGCCAAGCAACTCCTTAACACCGGGCGAACCCGTGTCATCAACTTAGCCGGCGGCATCAAAGCCTGGAAGGAAGCCGGGTGCCCGACGGAAGCGCAAATCGTTATTCCCGATGAGCCGAAGGAACTCCCCTTGCTGAAAAAAAGCGACCCCTGTGGTCCGGAGGGAGTGTTGGCGGTCCTGCCGGAATCCGATACGCCCAGAATCCCCGGTGTTCATCCTGGCGTTATCCTGTTGGAAGAATTCCTGCAACCCTTAGGGCTCACCCGCTCCGGGCTGGCCAGCGAAATCAAGGTTTCCAACACCCGTATCAATAATATCGTTACCGGACGCAGCGTCATTAGTGCCGATACGGCGCTTCGCCTGTCCCGGTATTTTTGCACCACGGAAGAGTTCTGGTTGCACCTGCAAGCCGCCCATGACCTGGAAAAAGCCCGCAAGGCCGCTGGCAAGGAGATTAAAAAGCAGGTCAGTATCCGCAGAGCCGCGCTTTAACCCTCTTCCAAAACCGCGGCGATCAGGAATTCCTTGTTGCCGTCGGCGCCGGTCAGCGGGCTTTCGGTGATGCCGAGCGCCCGCCAGGGGGCTTGCCCATTGAGCCAGCTTTCGATGCGCACGCAGACTTCTTGATGCAGGGCCGCATCGCGGACGATCCCGCCCTTGCCGACGTTGCCCTTGCCGACCTCGAATTGCGGCTTGATCAGGGCAATAAGATGCGCACCCGCCTGGGATTTAGGATTGGCCAAAGCCATCGGCGCCGGTAATAGCGTCTCAAGGCCGATGAAACTGGCGTCGCAAACGATCAGGTCAACCGGTTCCGGCACCTCCTCGGCGCTCAGGCGGCGCGCGTTGGTCTTATCCAGAACCACGACCCGCTCATCCTGGCTGACCTTCCAGGCCAATTGACCCTGGCCGACATCGACGGCATAGACCTTGCCGGCCCCGGCGCTTAACAGAACATCGGTAAAGCCGCCGGTGGAAGCGCCGATATCCAGGCAGATACGCCCTTTCGCTTCGATATGGAAATGCGCAAGCCCATGCGCCAGCTTGACACCGCCCCGGGATACCCAGGGATGGTCCGGTCCCTTGACGTTCAGCGATATGTCATCGGCGACCTGAAGGCCGGGCTTGTCCAGGCGCCGGGTCTCGGATGTAACCAGGCCGGCCATAATCAGCGCCTGGGCGCGGGTGCGTGTTTCCGCCAGCCCGCGTTCGACGAGCAATTGATCGAGACGAGATTTTTTGGTCTTGGACACGGATTGTAATGACGCCCGGCGCTTAGGTGTTTCTGCTGACCACAAAATGGGCCAAGTCACTAAGCAGGCTGCCCTTATCGTCGAAAATTTCAAGGTGCGCCGAAGCTTGTTCGGCCAACATTTCGGCTTGTTCACGCGCCCTTTCCACACCCAACAGCGACACGAACGTCGCCTTGCCGGCGGCGGCGTCCTTTCCGGTTTTTTTGCCGACCTGTTTTTCGTCGCCTTCGACGTCCAGAAGATCATCGGCAATCTGGAAGGCCAACCCGACATCGTGGGCATAGGCGTGCAGGGCATGCAGGGCTTTCTCAGATGCCCGCCCGAGGATCGCCCCCATCTCACAGGAAACGGCAATCAAGGCACCGGTCTTCATGCGTTGAAGCCGGGTGATTTCGGGCATTTGCAGGGGATGATCCTCGGCAAACAGGTCGAGCATCTGGCCGCCGACCATCCCGGCGTCGCCAGAGGCCTTGGCCAACGCCGAAATCAATTCCACCCGCACCGAAGAATTGCCGTGGGTATTTTCGTCGGCCAGCACCTCAAAGGCCTTGGTCAACAGCGCGTCGCCGGCCAGGATCGCCGTCGCCTCGTCGAATTTGATATGGCATGTCGGCTTGCCGCGCCGAAGGTTGTCGTCGTCCATGGCCGGAAGATCATCATGGATCAGGGAATAGCAGTGAACAAATTCGACCGCCGCCGCGACCCTGAGCGCGGCGGCTTCATCAACGTTGAACAGTTTGGCGCTGGCGGTGACCAGGAAGGGACGTATCCGCTTGCCGCCACTGAGCGCCGTGTAGCGCATCGCCTCGACGACGCGGGATTCCGGGCCGACGCCCAAAACCAACAACTCATCGAGAACGCCGTTGACCGCCTTGGCGTTATCGGCCAATGCTTTTTTAAGATTGCTCACGAAAATTTAATCCAAGTCCGCGGGCTCGGCGCCGACATCGGCGCCATCGGGTCCCAACACGATTTTATCGATCCGGACCTGGGCTTCCTTGAGTTTGGCCTGACAATGTTTTTTCAACTGGGCACCCCGGGTGTAGGCGCCGATGGCATCGTCCAGTTTGACCTCACCGGATTCAAGGCTGTGGACGATATCCTCCATTTCAGCCAAGGCATCCTCGAAACTCAGCTTGCGGATATCGGCGGGTATTTTATCTTCGGCCATTCTCACCCCAAATAAATTATTCAGCCATCAACACCCGGACATGGGCCTGAACGCTTTCCCTCAATGCGTCGAGATTGTAGCCGCCCTCAAGCAAGGACACCACCTTACCCTCGCAACATTCATCCGCGACCGACAACAATTCTCCGGTGACCCAATCGTAGTCATCGGTTTCCAGGTTGATTTGCGCCAGGGGGTCGCGGGCATGGGCATCGAACCCGGCCGATATCAGCAACAGGTCGGGGTTGAACTCTCTCAGCGCCGGCAAGATGCCTTTTTCATAACCCTTGCGGAAGGCTTGGCTGCCTTCGCCGGGGGCCATGGGTACATTGAATATATTTCCGAATTCCCCGGTCTCACTCGCCGCCCCGGTTCCCGGATAGGCCGGCCACTGGTGGCTGGAGCCGTAAAAAAGGCCAGGGTCGTGCTCGAACGTGTGCTGGGTGCCGTTGCCGTGATGAACGTCGAAATCAATAACCGCGACCTTCTCCAGTCCGTGCCGGGCGCGGCCGTGCATGGCGCCAATGGCGATGGAATTAAACAGGCAGAACCCCATCGCCTTGCTCGATTCAGCATGGTGCCCGGGCGGGCGGACGGCGCAAAAGGCATTGTCGGCATCGCCCTTCATGACCTTATCAATGGCGTCGCACACGGCCCCGGCGGCACGGCGGGAGGCCTCACCGGACGCCGGTGACATGGAAGTATCGGGATCCAGATAAACGCGGCCTTCGGCGGGCATGTTCTCAAACACCTGTTCGATGTAATAGGGCTCGTGCACCTGCTCGACCTCCTTGAGGTCGATCTCGGGGGCTTCATGCCGTTCCAGGTCGGCAAAACCGCCATCTTCAAACCCCGCCATCACCGAGCGCAGACGGTCGGGGCATTCAGGATGGCCCCGGCCGGGGTCATGCTCGATACAGATGGGATGGCTATAGAGCAGCGTTGTCATACCTAATCCGTTCCCTTCTCCGCCGTCAGCTCTTTCAGGTATTCGACAAGCTGGGTCAATTGTTCGGCGTCGGGCACCAATTGCATCGGCATCTTGGTTCCCGGCAGATACTTGGCCGGTCCCTGGTCGAAAAGGTCGTAGAGGGTCTTCTGGTTCCAGCGGAAGTCAACGCCGGTCAGCGCACTGGAATAGTTGTAGCCCTCGACCGACCCCGCGGCACGCCCGAACAGGCCGGCGAAGTGCGGCCCCGAACGCCCCTTGCCTTCGGCGCTGAGCGAATGGCAACGGGCGCATTTTTTGAACACCTTGGCGCCGGGATGGTCGCTGTCCAGCCACGGCTTGGGTTCATTGTCGCCTTCCGCCGCAAGACCGATACGATCACCGCTTTCCAAGTGCCATACGCGGATCAGGTCATCGGAACTGGCGGTCAACGCAAACCGGCCGTCAGGCGAAAAGTCAACCGACCAAACGATCGTTTTGCGCGCCCGAATGGCGCGGATGGTGCGGATCGTATTGCCATCCGCCAAATTCCATTGAACCAGGGTCCCATTGCGGCCCGCCGACAGTGCCGTCTTGCCATCGGGAGAAAAGGTGACGGCGTAGACCGGGGCTTCATGTTCCTTGTAGACCTTGATTTCGGTCATCGTTTTCAAATCCCACAACCGTAGCGTCTTGTCGATGCTGGCCGACAACAAGCGCTTTCCGTCGGGCGATACGCTCAGCCCGGTAATGCCCAACTCATGTCCTTCCAGGGAACCTTTGGAGCGACCCGTTTCGGTGTTCCAGAGGCGAATTTTTCCATCATGGCTGCCGGCGGCGATGGTTTTACCGCCATCGGTGAACACCACGGCATTCACCGGCGAGGCATGCCGAAAAACCCGGATGGTCTTGCCCTGGCTTAAATCCCAAAGCCGCACCGTCCTGTCCCAGCTTCCGGTGGCGGCGCGCTTGGCGTCTTTGCTAACCGCCAAACCCATGACCTTGTGTTGATGGCCTTCGAGCCGCTTGATCGGTTTAAGGGCTTTAAGGTCCCAGACGATGGCGGTCTTGTCGTCGCTGGCAGTCAGGGCACGGCCATCGCCGATAAAGGCGACACTGGTAACCGGTCCGGCATGGGCGTCGAGAACACCGATTTCTTTCTGTTCGGCGAAGTCCCAGAGACGCGCGGTGAAATCGAAACTTCCGCTCAAAACCCGTTGGCCATCATTGGAAACGTCCACTGCCCGGACCATGCCGCCATGTCCGGCCATGTCGGCTTTAACCGGCCCGGCAACGGCAAGGATGGCGGATAGGCTCATTAAAAAGCTAAGGGTAATGACAGCTTTAACCATCAATTTTCAAGGATACCCCCCGACAGGGAAAGGTTGATGCCAAAGCTTATTTTGAGGGAAAAACGAGGCCCTTGCCAAGGCCGTTTTTGGACTAATTTGGAAGCAGGACGCTTTCGTCTAATTCGCCGATCTTGCCGCCCGTCTTTACGCCCCGGCCAACCGGGATTAAAACTATAAAAACCCTATCAATTTCGTTGCATTATAGGGTGGACCTCACTACGAA
>DASCOC010000117.1:0-3127 GCA_036011805.1 Rhodospirillales bacterium | reverse complement strand
ACCGCCTCCGAGACCTTCGTGCCGCTGACGGTGGCCGGGGGGTTGAGAACACTCGACGATATCCGCCAAGTCCTGCGCGCCGGCGCCGACAAGGTGGCGTTGAACACGGCGGCCGTGAAAAATCCGCGGCTCATTTCCGAAGCGGCCCACAAATTCGGTTCATCGACCATTGTCGTCTCCATCGAGGCCATCCGGTTGGGCAAAGGGCGCTACGAGGCTTATACCGATTTTGGCCGCGAAAGCACGGGTGTCGACGCCATCGAATGGGCCGCGCGCGCCGTCGAACTCGGCGCTGGAGAGCTTCTCGTCACCTCCATCGACCGGGACGGCGGCGGCAAGGGGTTTGACATCGGACTGACCCGGAAAATCGCCGAGGCCGTGCCGGTTCCGGTGATCGCCGGCGGCGGCGGCGGCGCCATGGAAGATGTCGCCGAAGTGATCGGGGAGGGGGCGGCCGACGCGGTCAGCATCGCTTCGCTGTTGCATTACCATCTGATCCGGACCCTGCCCGTCGATGACGAGGCCTTCGACGCCGAGGGCAACATCGAGTTCCTGCGCCGCCGCGGCGGCAACAAGAACATCGCCGATTGCGGTCTTGGGGTACTGAAAAAGTTCCTCGCCGGGAAAGGCTTTGACGTCAGGCCGGCGGAAGGGTCTTGAGCGATGGCGCTTCGCGACCCAAAAATCGCCATCGTCGATTATGGCCTCGGCAACCTTTTTAGTATCGAACGGGCCTGTCAACACGCCGGGATGAAGGTCACGCTCACCGGCCGGGGCGCCGATCTGCAAGCCGCCGAGGCGGTGCTGTTGCCCGGCGTTGGGGCTTTTGCCGATGCCATGGAAGCGTTACGCGAGCGGCAACTGATCCAACCGCTGAAAGATCTGGCGGGGGATGGAAAACCGTTGATCGGCATCTGTCTGGGATTGCAACTGATGATGTCGGAAAGCCACGAATTCGGCGTTCATGCCGGACTTGGCCTGATCGAAGGAACGGTGGAGCGGCTGCCGGGGGATGAGACGGCGCGGCCAGGGGCCAAGCGACTGAAAGTCCCACAGGTCGGATGGAACCGAATCCAAAGATTGACGCCGGAAGAATGGGACGGGTCCATCCTTGCAGGCCTGGAGGCCGCCTTGAAAGCGTCGGACGCCCTGGAAGATCTGACCGGCCAGATGAAGGGTGTTATCGACAGCGCCCGAAGCGGCGATGCAACTCAACGGGCCGAATTCGGCACCCAGCTAAAAGAACTGGCCCAGCAGCTTGAGAAACTGGTGAACGACGCGTCCTATCAGGGTTTGAACCTGCTCAACTCGACAGCGTCGAAGCTTTCCGTCCGTTTCAGCGACAAGGCCACCTCGAAGCTCGATATTGACGGTGTCGACTTCAATTCCAGCGCCTACTTTCTCAACACCGCTGGTGGCGCGGTGGGGGCAACGTTGATCTCTACCGCCGAAGGCGTTACCAGTGGCGTCCTCGGATTTGATACGCAGATGTTGTCGGCATATAACTTCGATAACGCATTGGCCCTGGCTTCGTTCAATGCCAGAGCGGACGTCGCCATTGCCCGCCTCGATGAAACCATCTCCAACCTTCAATCGAAGGCGGCGACATTGGCGACCAATGTGGCTATCCTGCAAGTGCGTTCCGACTTTACCGCCGAATACATCGGCGTGCTGGAAAGCGGCGCCGGCAAACTGACCGTTGCCGACCTGAACGAGGAAGGCGTCAACCTGTTGGCCCTGCAAACTCGTCAGCAGCTTGGCATCCAGGCTTTGTCGTTCGCCGGACAGGCGGAACAGTCGATCCTGGGTCTCTTCAGGTAATCGCCTTGCGATTGGCGTATTTTGACCGAGGGAGCTTTTGCTCCCTTGGTTGTTTTTTTATTTTTTCCGGGATTTAGCAGCATAAATGCCTTTGAAAATTCACCTGAGAAAGGGGCAGAAAATCATTATCAACGGGGCCGTTCTCGAGAACACAAGTTCTCATAATGTTTCTCTTCTGGTGAAAAACAACGCGGCGATTTTGCGGGACGACGATATCCTGACACCCGAGGAAGCCGTCACCCCCGCCAGCCGTACGTATTACGCCCTCCAGTGCCTATATCTTTTTCCTGAAAAAGCGAAATTCCATTCATCCAGTTTTAAGGAATTTCTTGATAATTATGTAGAAGCGGCACCGAGTTCGCGAAAGCTGGTGGACGATCTTATGCAACTGGTTGATGAAAAAAAGCTTTATCAGGCCCTGAAAAAAGGGCAAGAGATGATTGCTCACGAGCATAAGGTGTTATTTCATGTACAAAAAAGAGTTAGTGAAAAGCTACGCGGCTCCCCCCCGGCCGGGAAACCCGAGGCAAACCGAGGCCTGGGCGCTGACCCAGGCGGCCGTCCGGATGAGGGAGGCGCAGGAGTCGACTGATCCGGAAACCATGCTGGCGGCCATCCGGCTGAACTGGCAACTATGGACCATCATCCAGGCCGAATTGCTGTCGCCGGAGTGCACGACTCCCATTGAATTACGCAACAACGCTTTGTCCTTGGCCAAATTCATCGACAAGCATACCGTCGAATTCATCAGCCAACCAGAAGCGAAAAGACTGGATATCCTGATTTCTCTCAACCGCGAAATAGCCGGCGGCTTATACGAAACGCCGAAGGAAGAGGGCGGCGAGGCGAGGCCAGGCCCCGCCGAAGATTCCAAAGGCGAACCGCCAGCGACACCGTCTTCCGGACATATCACGTGTTACTGACAGGCGTTAAAAAAATGTAGCCCGGCAACCGCTTTTATGATATTATATGACAGTCGCGTGAGAAACGCGCGAGTTATGTCAACCCCTAGAAAGGGAGAAAATTCATGGCTGATATAACCCTATCGACAGCTATAAGATCGAACCTACTTTCACTTCAGGCCACCGCTAATTTCATTGACCGAACGCAAGGCCGTTTGTCGACGGGCTTGAAAATCGCCGGTCCGACCGATGACGCGGTGAAGTTCTTCCAGGCCAAATCGCTCAACAACCGGGCGGTTGACTTGGGGAACCGCAAAGCCGGCATCGATCAAGGCATCAGCGCCCTGGAGGCCGCCTTGAAAGCGTCGGACGCCCTGGAAGATCTGACCGGCCAGATGAAGGGT
>DASCOC010000116.1:0-7242 GCA_036011805.1 Rhodospirillales bacterium | reverse complement strand
GTGCGGTGTATTGGGGGAATGCCCAGTTCAAGCAGCCGGGTCCGTTGCCTACCGAAAGAACCGTCATCATCGAGCGCGGCGCCAGCATCAACGCCATTGCCCGCGATTTGAAGCGGGCAGGGGTTCTCGCTAATCCGCTGGTGTTTCGCCTCGCGGTCAGGTTTTCGGGACCGGGCAAGCCGTTGAAGGCCGGGGAATATGCATTCCCGGCCAGGATCAGCCCCGAGTCCGTTCTCGACCTGTTGCGCTCCGGACGCACGGTTGTCCGCCGGGTGACCTTCGCCGAGGGTCTGAGCACAGGGGAAATCCTGGCTCAATTGGCGCGCACCCCTGGCCTTGATGGCGCCTTCAGTTTTTCCCCCGGTGAAGGGACCTTGTTACCGGAAACCTATCATTATTCCCACGGCGACAAACGCCGCGACATTGTTCGGCGAATGACCACCGCCATGGAGGATTTGCTGGTCAAGTTATGGAAAAATCGCGCCGAAGGTTTGCCCTTGAAATCCCCCGGTGAAGCCCTGGTCCTGGCCTCCATCGTGGAGAAGGAAACCGCCCTGGCGGTAGAGCGGCCCCGCATCGCCGCGGTTTTTATTAATCGCCTGAACAAGGGCATGCGCCTGCAATCCGACCCAACGGTGGTTTATGGGCTGACCAGGGGAGTAAAGCCCCTGGGCCGGGCATTATTAAGAGCCGATCTGAAAAAACCTTCGCCCTATAACACGTATTTGATAGATGGCCTGCCGCCTGGGCCGATCAGCAACCCCGGCGCCGCCTCGCTGGAAGCCGTGCTCAGGCCGGCGCAAAGCCAGGATTTGTATTTCGTCGCCGACGGCTCCGGCGGCCACGTGTTCTCAAAAACTCTCGCCGAGCACAACCGCAACGTCGCCAAATGGCGGAAGTTGAACAAGACCGGAAAAAAGCTGGATCAATGATCTTTCAATTCCTTGGCTTGGCGCTGCCAAAGCTCGGCGTAAAGACCGCCCTGGATTAAAAGGTCCGTATGCACGCCGCGCTCGACGATGCGGCCCTGATCCAGAACCAGGATCATGTCGGCGTCGACGATGGTCGACAGGCGGTGGGCGATGACCAGGGTGGTGATGGAAGCGCCGATATCCCTGAGGCAGGCCTGAACGCTCTGTTCGGTGGTGCTGTCCAGCGCCGATGTGGCTTCATCGAGAATGAAAATACGGGGGTTTTTCAACAACGCCCGGGCAATGGCGACGCGTTGTTTTTCGCCACCCGAAAGCTTCAATCCGCGTTCGCCGACCCGGGTCGCGTATCCTTCCGGCAGGCCTTGGATGAATTCGTGGATATGGGCCGAACGGGCCGCCTCTTCGACCGTCTGTTGGCCCGCCGTCGGTCGTCCGAAAGCGATGTTGTAGCCGATGGTGTCGTTAAACAGCACCGGATCTTGCGGGACCACGGCGATGGCGCTACGCAGGCTGTCCAGAGTCAGGGTCTGGACTTCACAGTCGTCGACGAATACGCTGCCCGCATCCGGGTCGTAAAAGCGGTACAAAAGCCGGGCGATGGTGGTTTTTCCGGCACCGGTGGGACCGACCAGGGCGACCTTGGTGCCGGGCGGCACCTGAAAATCGAGACCGTTGATGGTCTGCAAACCATTACGGTAAGAGAATTCCACATTCTCGAAACGGACTTCACCGGGACCCATCGGCAACGCAATGGCGTCCTTGCGGTCGGGCAGATCCGGCGCCTCATCCAGCAGTTCGACCAGTTGTTCCAGTTCGACCAGCGCCTGCTTGATCGCCCGGTAAAGGTTCCCCAATCGCTCGAGCGGCCGGACCAATTGCAGCAGGTAGGCGTTGACCAGGACAAGCTCGCCCAAGCTCATGGTTCCGGCCTCGATCCGGCCCACGGCCAGCATAAAGATCGATAGCATGCCGCCGGTCAGGATGGTCATCATGATGAAGCCCAAGAAACTGCGGTAGGTGAAGGCGCGGACGGTCAACCGCTCGACATCGGCGAGGCTGGTGTCATAGCGCTCGGCGACGAACTGTTCGTTGCCGAAATACTTGACGGTTTCATAGTTAATCAAGGCGTCGATGGCTTCGCCGTGGGCCACCGCCCCCTTGGAAATGGCAAGCCGCTGGTGCTTGCGCAGGCGGTCGGACCCGATGATTAACACCACCCCGTATAAAATGATGGTCACCAGCAGAACAATGGCAAAGACAAAATCCAGGCGAACCAACATAAAGCCGGTGACGAACAGAATTTCCGCACCGAACGGCAGGATCAGGAAGATCGCATCGAACAGGAATTCCCGCAATCCCCTCAGCCCGTTGTCCATGACGCGGCTGATTTCACCGGTGTTGCGGGTGAGGTGAAAGCCTAATGACAGGCGCAGCAGGTGTTCGCTGGAGCGCAGCGCCAAGGTGCGTTGGGCGCGCTGTTCGATGGGCCCGTACAGCATCCAGCGGGCTTCGTTAAACAGTTTCGACAGCCAATAGATGAACACGTAGGCGGCCAGGATGCTGGCCGGCGCGATCGCCCATGCGGAGATCCCCGGGTCGCCGGAAAACGCATCGACGGCGGCTGCGAAAAAGTTAGGAACGGTGGCGTTCAACAGCGCCGCCGCCAACAACAACCCCAACGTCAGGAAAAACCGGTTGCGGAAGCGGCTTTCGCCCCAGGGCAGGACGGTCATCATCAGGCGCATCGCGGAATAGCTTTCGCCACCTTGCGGGTTTGATGGTTTTGCGCTTTCCATCTCTCAGTCCTTTTTCGGAAGCCGGCTGTACACCGCTTCCGTCCACCCCGGCGGCAGGGCGCCGGCCAGCCAGGCCAGGACGTAGGTCGGCCACGGGAACGCGATCCGGGCTTTGTCTTTCTCCAGGCCCTTGCGGATGATGCGGGCGGCCTTCTCGGCGTCGATCAGGAACGGCATCGGGTAGATGTTCTTTTCGGTCATCCGGGTACGGACGAAGCCGGGGCAGATCACCGACACGCCGATGCCGTCGGCGGCCAGCCAGCCGCGTAGGCCCTCACCGTAGCTTTTGACCGCCGCCTTGCTGGCCGCATAAGCGGGGGCGCCGGGCAGCCCCCTAAACGCCGCCACCGAGCTGACGATAGCGATTTGGCCGGTGCCGCGTTCGCGCATCGGCGTAATGGCCGGCCATACGGTGTTCAGGACACCGGCCAGATTAACGGCGAAAATATCCCGCGCCTGGGTCTCGTTTTCGCCGCGCCCGCCCGAGCCCGAGGAGATTCCGGCGTTGGCGATGACCAAGTCCAGGGGGTGCTTGGCATCGATGCCCTTAATCCATCGAGCCGTAGCGTCGCGGTCCGCGACATCGACGACCTTGGCCTCAACATCGGCGCCGAAACCGCGACACGCCTTGGCGACGTCCTGCAGGCGTTTCTTGCTGCGACCGGAAAGGGCGAGGAAGCGGCCCGGCCCGGCGTAATCGCGAGCCAGGGCCTCGCCGATGCCGCTGGAAGCCCCGGTAATCAGGACGGTGGCGGGAGTAAGGTCTTTCTTCGCCATAATGAATGAATTTATAGGGCGGATTGATCTCGGTGGCGAGTGGGTTGCGCCCCGGCTCGGCTTGTTGCCGACGCCGACCCGGCGTATAAATCTTCCTGAATATACTTGCGAGCATATAAAAGACGGAGGCCGCGTGTCCCTTTCATCGATGACCGGTTTTGCCCGCGCCGAGGGCCGAAAAGACGCCAATTCGTGGACGTGGGAGATCAAAAGCGTCAACGCCAAGGGCCTGGATGTGCGCAGCCGCCTTCCCAGTGGCTTCGAGAGCTTGGAAAAACCGCTCCGAGACCGGGCCGCGAAACGGCTAAAACGCGGCAACGTGTCGGTGGCGCTGAACCTACGCCGGCAAGAAGGGGTGGCTGGCGTCCGGGTCAACCATGCGGTGTTGGAAGAGTTGCTGGCGGCGCTGCCGGAAATTCGCAAACGGGTTGCGGACGCCCGCGAGCCTAGCCTCGACGGCTTATTGGCGTTGCGCGGCGTCGTCGAACCGGTCGAGGAAGACCTTAATGATGAGGCGCGTGAGGCATTGGAAACAGAAATCCTAAACGACTTCGACACTGCCTTGGAGGCGCTGGCGGCCATGCGCGATGAAGAAGGGGTGCGCCTGGCGGAAACCCTGCAAGCCCGTCTTGATGATATTGCCGGGCTTTGCGCGGAAGCCGAAAAACTGGCGGCGATGCAGCCCAACGCCCTGCGTGCACGTCTAAAGTCGCAAGTTCGGACGCTGTTGGAGGATATTCCCGCGATCCCGGAAGAACGCCTGGCCCAGGAGGCGGTGTTGCTAATGAGTAAGGCCGATTTGCGGGAAGAACTGGACAGGCTGCAGGCGCACCAAGAGGCGGCCCTGGAACTGATGAACGGGACCGGCGCCGTTGGCCGCAAACTCGATTTCCTGTGTCAGGAATTCAACCGCGAGGCCAACACATTATGTTCCAAGTCCCAGGACATCGACTTGACCCGGATCGGGCTGGAATTGAAAGCCGCCATTGAACAATTGCGAGAGCAGGTGCAGAACATTGAGTAACGATGAAAATTCCTCCGCCATGACTATTTCCAGGCGCGGCCTGATGCTGGTGTTGTCGTCGCCGTCGGGCGCCGGCAAGTCGACGATCTCGAAGGCGTTGCTGGAACGCGACACCGACATCATCATGTCGGTGTCGATGACGACTCGACCGATGCGACCGGGTGAGGTCGACGGCAAGGATTATATCTTCGCCGACCAGGACACCTTCGATGCCATGGTTAAAGCCAGTGAATTACTGGAACACGCGACGGTGTTCGAAAATTCCTACGGCACGCCTAAGGCGCCGGTCGAAAAAGCGCTCAGTGAGGGCTGCGACGTCCTGTTCGATGTCGACTGGCAAGGCACCCAGCAATTGGCAGAAAACGCTCCTAAGGATCTGGTCGGCATCTTTATCCTGCCGCCGTCGATCGAAGAACTTGAACGCCGCTTGCATGGCCGCGCCCAGGATTCCGATGAGGTGGTCAAGAAACGCATGGCCAAGGCGACCTCGGAAATGAGCCACTGGGCGGAATACGATTACGTTATCGTTAACGAGGATGTCGGCGATAGCGTCGCCCGGGTTGAAGCGATCCTTACCGCTGAACGTTTGAAACGGGTCCGTCAGCCGGGCCTGGGCGATTTCGTGCGGGGCATGGGTGTCAGTCAGTAGCGCGTGCAATCGCGCAGAACTGTTCCACCGATAATTCCTCGGCCCTGGCGGTCGGCGCGACGCCTAAGGCGGCAAAATCCAAATTCAGCGGCTTCAGGCTGGAACGCAGCATTTTTCTGCGTTGGCCAAAAGCTTTCGCAGTGACCTTCTCAAGGCTTTCCCATTCGGCCGGCGCCAGCGGCACAGGGCGCGGGGTCAGGGATACCACCGACGAGGCAACTTTCGGCGGCGGCGTGAAAGCTTCATTCGAAATATTGAACTCAAAGCGGACCTCCGCCAGCCACTGTGTGATGATCGAAAGCCGGCCATAGCTCTTGTCTCTGGGTTGGGCGGCCAGGCGTTCGGCGACCTCTTTTTGGAACATCAAGGTCAGGCCCTCGAAATCGTTGATCCGGCGAAGCCAGCCCAACAGTAGCGGCGTTGCAATATTGTAAGGCAGGTTGGCGATAACCCGACGCGGTGCCGGAACCAGGGCGGCCACGTCGGTTTCAAGGGCGTCGGCCTCGATAATTTCCAGTCGATCCGGGTACGCGTCCTGCAATTCCGCCAATGCCGCCACGCAACGGCTGTCGTGTTCAACGGCGACGACCCTGGTGGCGCCGGCGTCCAACAGCACCCGGGTTAAACCTCCCGGACCAGGTCCAATTTCGATGATGTTGGCGTTGCTCAGGTCTCCCGCCGTGCGGGCAATGCGGGCGCATAGGTTAAGGTCGAGTAGAAAATGCTGGCCCAGAGATTTGCGCGCCCCAAGGTCGAACCGTTTGATGACGTCGCGAAGCGGGGGAAGGTCCTTCATGCCGCCTCGTTTATGCCGCCTGGGCGGTAGCGCGGTAGCGGACCATTCCCGCCGCCATGTCCAACGCCGCCAACAGGCTGGTTTCGGACGCCTGGCCGGTGCCGGCGATATCAAAAGCGGTGCCGTGGTCCGGCGATGTGCGTACAAACGGCAACCCCATGGTAACGTTGACGGCTGTCTCAAAGGCGACCGTCTTAATGGGGATCAGGGCTTGGTCGTGGTACATGCAGAGCGCTGCGTCATAGCTATCGCGGGCCTGAGGCGTGAACAAGGTATCCGGCGCAATCGGCCCGAAGGCGTCAATGCCGACCTCGGTCAACGCGGACACCGCGGGGGCAATGATTTGGTCTTCCTCGGACCCCATGGCGCCGCCTTCGCCGGCGTGGGGGTTAAGCCCGGCAACCGCGATACGGGGATGGGGCAGGCCGAAGTCCTGTTTTAACGCCGCATGGGTAATCAGTCCGGCCTGGGTGATGGTCCCTGTATTCAAGCTGCCGAGGGCTTCGGCGAGACTTTGGTGAACGGTGACCGGGACAACCCTGAAGCCGCCGGCCGCCAGCATCATCACCGGGGTGATATCGTCGCCGGCCAGTGCGGCCAGATATTCGGTGTGGCCGGGATACTGAAAATTCGCTGCATACAGGGTTTGCTTGTGGATCGGGTTGGTGACGACGGCACCGGCGTCACCGGACATGACCAGGCGGACCGCCGTTTCGATTGAGGACAAAACTGCTTGGGCATTGGCAGGGTCCGGCTTGCCGGGAACGGCCTCGACGGGCAAGGCTGTGCCCAAAACGGGCAGGGCATTTGGGAAGACAGCCCTGGCCTCGCTCGGCGATCGAATGATCTTGATGGCCGTCATCACGCCAATCCGACGGGAAAGGTCCGCCAATCGCCCTGGGTCGTCGATCACGAAGAACGGCGCCGTACCGTCGCTGCGTCCGGCCCAGGCATTGAGGGTGATCTCGCCACCGATGCCGGCGGGCTCTCCCATGGTTAAGGCCAGGGGTAATGCTGCGGCGGTCACAACCGAATCTCGACGAACGCGGTGCGGCGGATGTCGCGCAAATATTGGCGCGCCAGGATGGACAGGCGTTCATTTCTCAGTCGACCGGCGATGCTTTCGCGTAGGTCTTCGACCGCCAATTCCGGACTCTTTGCCTCTTCTCGGCGGCAAACCATCAGCACAATGACGCCATCGGGTGTCCGTAGCGGTCGGCTGGCTTTTAGGGGCGGGAGGCCTCTGATCATGCTCCTTTGTTGGGCCG
>DASCOC010000115.1:0-11226 GCA_036011805.1 Rhodospirillales bacterium | reverse complement strand
CCCCTTTTGTGTTGGTGATTAAAAACGAAATCATCATCTTCGGTGTATTCACTATACTCCTTTATCCGTTCCAAATATCTTCCACCACGACTAACTACTTGTCTTGGTTTCCTATTTTTACAAATCTTTGCGGGTAAATCTAAACGAAGTAATTTCTTTCCTTTCCTTTCTATGATTTTACACATTCCCCATTTTAATTGAGATAATTCACCAAAACGACAAAATGCGTTGGATTTGATTAGGATAAAATCTCTTATCAAGGAACGATAATATTTTTCTCTTGTGTCTGTGGAATTAATAACCCATTCACGCATTTTGGTGTAAAACTCTCTATACTCCTCTGGTGTGAATGTATCTCGTTTTGTTGGGTTAGTAATTTTGATTTCTTCGGTGTCGCATCTACCAAATGGAATTAAACCACTTCTCTCTGCAAACTTGATAATCGCATTTATCGTGGTGTATTCGTTTCTAATAGTCGTATCTTGGACTTTATTTTTGGTTTGTTCCCTTCTCCACATTCCATAATCTAAAAATGAGTTTATATCTAATTCACTTAATCTACGATTTTTACCGATATATGGTATTACCCACTTATTGATTTGTGTTTTAATCGTTGAGTGTCTCTGTTGAGTAATCTTATTCGTATCCACCCTTTTTTGCTGACGAACCAAAAACTCTTCGCATAATTCTCCCCAACCAGAACCAAATATTTTATGTCCTTGTTTAATTTTGGAGAGAATGTCTAACATCTCTCCTTCTCCTAATTTTATCGCATCAATCTCATTCTTGGTTCTTAAACCTACCCTGTAATATTTTCCCTCCTCTCCAATCCAAGTGCGAAAATAGTAATTTCCGTTAGATTGTGGAGTGGTGTAAATCATTCCCTTATCACCAAGTATCGGAACTTGATTGAGGAAGGATTTGGATTGGGTTTTATAACCCCGTCTTGGTTTCTGGTGTTTAGGACGCATTTTCCAAAAATAACCTCTAAATCCACATTAGTATATGGAAGTGTTGTTTCACCACCAAGTTATTGTATTACAAAGGTTTTACGCATCGTATATCATTCTATACGATAGTGATTTTAGTTAGTAGGTAAATTAGAGGTTATACCCTCTAACTAATTGATTTTTATGCTACTTGGAAGTTATTTGGAAGTCAAATAGTATTACTAATCTATTGATTTTACTATGTTTTATTCTTATAGGTTATTCCCACTCGATGGTGCCCGGCGGTTTCGAAGTGACGTCATAAACGACCCGGTTGATGCCGCGCACTTCGTTGATGATGCGGCCGGACACCTGGGTCAGAAAATCGTGGCTAAAGGGGTAGGAATCCGCCGTCATGCCGTCCGTCGAGGTCACCGCGCGCAGCGCCAACACGTAGTCGTAGGTGCGGGCATCGCCCATGACGCCGACGGTCTGTACCGGCAGCAGCACCGCGAACGCCTGCCAGATGTCATCGTAAAGACCGGCCTTGCGGATTTCATCCAGGTAGATGGTGTCGGCCTTACGCAGGATCTCGACTTTTTCCGCCGTCACCCCGCCGGGAAGCCGGATCGCCAGTCCCGGCCCCGGGAACGGGTGGCGGTTGACCATTTCGTCCGGCAGGCCCAGTTCGCGGCCGAGCGCGCGGACCTCATCCTTGAACAGTTCGCGCAGCGGTTCCACCAGCTTCAATTTCATCCGTTCCGGCAGGCCGCCGACGTTGTGGTGGGACTTGATCGTCACCGAAGGCCCGCCGGTGAACGACACGCTTTCGATAACGTCGGGATAGAGCGTGCCTTGCGCCAGGAATTCCGCGCCTTCGATCTTGGCGGCTTCTTCCTCGAACACGTCGATGAAGGTGGCGCCGATGATCTTGCGTTTTGTTTCTGGCTCCGTGACGCCGTCGAGCTTGCCCAGAAACAATTCCGATGCGTCGCGGTGGATCAGCGGGATGTTGTAATGGTCGCGGAACAGGTTGACGACCTGGTCGCCTTCGCCTTCGCGCATGACCCCGGTATCGACAAACACACAGGTCAACTGGTCGCCGATGGCCTCATGCAGCAGCGCCGCGACCACCGACGAATCAACGCCGCCGGACAGCCCGCAGATGACCCGGCCTTTGCCCACTTGGCGCCGCACCTTGGCGATCTCATCGGATTTGAACGCCGACATCGTCCAGTTGCCGGCGCACCCGGCGATGGCGTGGGTGAAATTGGATAACAGCTTGGCGCCGTCCGGCGTGTGCACGACTTCGGGGTGGAACTGAACGCCGTAGAATTTACGTTCCTCGTCGGCGATGGATGCAAACGGCGCCGTCGGGGTAACGGCAATAGGGGCAAAACCTTTCGGGATGGCGTCGATCCTATCGCCATGGCTCATCCATACCTGATGGGTGTCGCCGGGCTTCCAGACGCCGTCGAACAAGGCGCTTTCGCCGGTGACTTCGACTTTGGTGCGGCCGAACTCCTGATGATCCGACGCCGTCACCTTGCCGCCCAGCTGTTGGGCCATGGTCATTTCGCCGTAACAGATGCCCAGCACCGGCAGGCCCATCTCCCACAAGCCGTCCGGCGCGCGCGGCGTCTCGATATCGCCCGCCGACGCCGGTCCGCCCGACAGGATCACCGCCTTGGGCGCGAATTCACGGATGAAATCGTCGGTGACGGTGTTGAAGGGGTGGATTTCGGAATACACACCTGACTCGCGAATGCGCCTGGCGATCAACTGCGTCACCTGGCTGCCGAAATCGACGATCAGGACGCGCTCGGAATGGAGTTTGTCGTCAGGGGAGTTTGCGGCGGGGCTCATGGCAGACTTTTACCCGGACGGGGTAGAAAAAGAAAGGGGGTGGGCGTCTTGTTTTTTTGTCCCTGTCGCGGCTGACGCCGCTCCGCGCCTCTTGTCACAAAAGCACGAATTCAGGTTCGCCTTGATGGCTCGGTTGCATGTATTTGAGCATGCCGAGACCGTAATTGATCGTCTTATCGTCGGAGGAACACGGGAACATGAGTGACTCGATGGTCACGTATTTGTCGATGATATCATCGACAAACCTTTCGATTCTTCGCGTATAACAGGGGCGTTTTTGAAGATATATCTGATGATAGGTATTGTTTATCAATTCTTCGTAATAATCGCCGGGATAAATTTTTTCATAATCCAAACCGGTCAACGTCCTGCCTATATAGGTGTCGACCGCCGTTCCCGAAAAATAGATTGGGAGACCATCGTCCAATCCATTGCGAAAGTCGAAGACCCAGATGTAAGGAACGGTTAGGTGGATTTGCATCAGGTCCATGGCCTTGTAATCGGGGTAATTTTTCCCCTCGGCCTCGGCAATAACGAACTCGGCAAACGCCCAAAAATCCTGATCCTGGGTCCGGTCCTTGATTATCTCGATATCAATCATAAAACCTCTTTAAATATGAATGCTATAGTAACCCCATGAAATGTAACCATTCAATTAATGTAGTAAAATCCTTAAGGCGGGAATCCATGAAAATGTTGAGCAAGTCCATTGGCACGATGGTTCTGGCGATTTGCTTTGCGCTGGCGGGGGTCGACGGCGCCCTGGCGGCGACGGAATGGGTGGAGCTTGACATCGGCGGCACAAAAGTACGCTCGATATTGGCGCTACCCGAGGGGCCGGGGCCACATCCGGCGGTCATCTTCAACCACGGCACCGGTGTTCGCCATCACGGCTACGAAGGCTCCAAATCCAAGGGCCAATCCGACGTCAAGGATTTTACCGACGCCCTGGTCAAGGACGGCTACGTGGCGCTGGCGCCGATCCGGCCATTTCTTGCCGATGACGCCTATCGGGAACGCGGCCGCAATGTCGGCAGCGGCGATGAATGGACGATGGTCGTCGAAAAGGGCATCGAAACGGTGCAGGCGGCGAAGGCGTACCTCACCGGCCGCGACGACGTCGCCAAGGACAAGATCGCCGTCGTCGGCTTTTCCGAAGGCGGCAACGTGACTTTGTGGACCGCCACCCGAACCCCAGGCTTCAAAGCCGTGGTGCTGATGTCACCGGCAAGCATCGGCAAGACCAAGCAGTTCAGCCTGAGAAATGCGGCGCGCAAGGGCAACGTCGCCAAGATCAAGGCGCCGGTGTTGCTGACCCTGGGCGAGGATGACCTGCGCTCGATCAAAAAGGTGGTGACACGGAGGCTGATCCCGAACCTGGAAGATACCAATGACGGGTTTGAATCCCGTACCGATTACCCCGGCGACCATTCCTGGTTCCACCGGGTCCAAGAAGAACACTGGTCCGATGTCGCCGCCTTCCTGGCCAAGCATTTGAAGTAGCGTCTCTTGTTTTTTGTCCCTGTCGCGGCTTTCGCCGCTCCGCGCCTCTTGTTTTACCCCCCGTCACGCCTTATCTCTTTGCCAGGAACTCAAACGGGGAGCGATCATCCGGCATGCGTAAATATCTGAATATCAATCTGAGCGACCACAGCGTTAAATCCGAAAAGCTTGAAGGCGAGGCGATTATTAAAGCCGGCCGGAATTTCATCGTCCGCACCCTGTTAGACGCCGGCGCCGCGACGGTGGACCCGATGTCGCCGGAAAACCCGCTGATATTTTCCGCCGGGCCCTTCGCCGGGACCAATTTTTCCAACGCCAACCGCATTTCCGTCGGCTGCAAAAGCCCGATGACCGGCGGCATCAAGGAATCCAACGGCGGCGGCACCTTCGCCTTCGCCCTCGGCCAGCTGGAAATCGCCGGGTTGACCTTAGCGGGCGCGTCGGACGACTGGACCGTTATCCGCATCACCACGGCCGGCGACATCACCTTCGAGGACGCGACGCCTTATCTCGGCAAGGGCAACTTCGAGGCCGCCCGCCTGCTGCACGAAAAATACGGCGACAAGGTCAGCCTGGCGCTGTGCGGCCCTATCGGCGAACGCCTCGGCCTGATCGCCGGTATCGCCTTCAGCGACGTCGAGAACCGCCCGGTGCGGCTTTCGGCGCGGGGCGGCGTCGGCGCCGTCATGGGCTCGAAGAAGGTCAAGGCCATCGTCTGCGACAAGGCCAAAATGCCGACCTTCTCCGACCGCAAGAAGCTGATGTCGGCGGTTAAGGATTACAGCGCCCAAATCCGTGACGATGCCGCCGCCCAGGCCATGGGCCGCAACGGCACCATGCAGGTGTCGGACCTGACCAATCATCTCGGCGGGCTGCCGGTCAACAACTTTACCTCCGGCCAGCAGGCCGATACCGCCAACGAAGTCCACAAAATGGGCGGCGATTACATCCGCGATCTCAATAATGAACGCGGCGGCAACCACACCCACGCCTGCATGCCGGGCTGCATGATCAAATGCTCGAACGTCTATGTCGATGACAAAGGCGAGGAAATGGTCTCGCCGCTGGAGTATGAGACCATCTGCCTGCTGGGCACCAACGTCGGCATCCGCGAGCCCGACGACATGGCGCGCCTGAACAACACCCTCAATGACCTCGGTGTCGACACCATCGAAGTCGGCGCGACGCTGGGCGTGCTGATGGAGGCCGGCGAGGCCGAATTCGGCGACCTGCCCTTTATGCAAGCCGCCTTGCAGGATATCGCCAATGGCACCGAGCGCGGCAACTTCCTGGCCCAGGGAACCGCCCGGGTCGGTGAGCATTTGGGCGTCGCCCGCATACCGGTGATCAAGAAACAGGCCTTGAGCGCCTATGATCCCCGCGTCATCGAAGTCACCGGCATCTCGATGATGGTCAGCGCCCAAGGCGCCGATCACACCACCGGCAACCTGCCCGGTGCCGAATGCGCCGGCAAGACCACCGAGGAGCTGTCGGAAATGAGCCTGGAGGTACAGATCAATTCCGCCGCCGCCGACAGTCTGGGGCTGTGCGTGTTCGGGCGTTCCGTCACCAACGCCAGTCACCCGATGATCATCGAGGCCCTCAACGCCGCCTTCGAAACCGACCTCGGCCCCGACTTCATCAATGAGATCGGCCGCGAGACCTTGCTCCTGGAAATCGAGTTCAACGAGCAGGCCGGGTTTACCGAGGCCGACGACGTTATCCCTCAGTTCTTTTACGAAGAGGAACTGCCGCCGACCGGCAAAAAGGCCCGCCACTTCGCCGCCGAGGTCAATAAATACCAACGACACGCGCTGCAACAGGGGTAAGCTACAGCCCGGACAGGGACAAAAAAAAGGGGAAGGGCGGTGTCGCATTCGACCTATTTGCCGGAGAAAATGGGCTCGGCCACCGTTGAACCCACTGGTTCCTTCGAGGCCGGCTCGTTCCATGAATTCACCGTCACCTACACCGCCGGCTATTTCGGCATCGACGATACCGGCTCCATAAAAATCGTTCACCGGTTCGCCTCCGACATGGGCCGGCCGCAATTCGACCGCCCCGAGGCGCCTAATTACACCACCGTCGAGGCGTCGAACGGCGCCGTGCTTCATGTGGAGTACGACATCAAGCGCAACATCCGGCCGTGGGACAAGACCGTCTATATCAAAGTCGTGCGCGGCTTCCTGCGCGAAGGCGATCAAATCATCGTCCGCTTCGGTGATAAGCGCCAGGGCTCGCCGGGGATGCGGGTGCAGACCTTCTGTGAGGAGACGTTCGAGTTCCGCGTCCTCGTCGACGCCATCGCCACCTACAATTACGTCGAATTGCCGACCCAGCCGGTTATTGCCATCGTGCCGGGGCCGCCGGCGGTCTATAAGGCCATCCTGCCGACGCTGCGCCGCACCGGCGATACTTTCCGCCTCTGCATGAAGGGCGAAGACCGCTGGGGCAACCCATCGAACCAATGCGATCATACCTTCACGCTGCGCGCCAACATCGACGTCGACGGCCTGCCGGCGGCGGTCAAGTTCGGGCCCGGGTCTTTCAGCCAAATCATCGACGGCCTGGCGGTCGCCATCGAGGGCGATCTCAGCATCGAACTGCTGGACGAAAACGACACCGTGGTGGCGGTCTCGAACCCCTGCCGCATCGCCAACGCCAAATCCACGGGGGCCGACCTGCTGCCCTATTGGGGCGACCTGCATGGCCAGTCGGAAGAAACCATCGGCACCAACTCGGCCCGCGATTTCTATGATTTCGCCCGCGACAAGGCGTTTCTCGACGCCTGCGTCCACCAGGGCAACGATTTCCAGATCACCAACGAATTCTGGCAATGGCTGAACGAGCTGTCGGCGGAATTCAACGAAGACGGCCGCTTCATCGTCTTCCCCGGTTGGGAATGGTCCGGCAACACCGGCCTCGGCGGCGACCGCAATATCCTGCATATGAAGGAAGGCCGCCAAATCCACCGCTCTTCCCATGCCCTGGTCGATGATCTTTCCGACACCGACACCGATTGCAACTCCGCCAATGATCTGTTCGAGGCGCTCAAGGATGAGGACTGCGTCGTCTTCGCCCACATCGGCGGCCGCTATGCCGACATCACCATCGCCCACGACGAGCGGTTGGAGCGCGCCGTCGAGGTCCATTCCGCCTGGGGCACCTTCGAATGGCTGATCGAGGATGCGTTCGAACAAGGCTACCGGGTCGGGATTGTTTCCAATTCCGACGGCCACAAGGGCCGCCCCGGCGCCTCGCATCCGGGCGCGACCAAGTTCGGCGCCTATGGCGGGCTGACCTGCACCCTGGCAACCGCCTTCAGCCGCGAAGGGCTGATGGAAGGGCTGCGCCAGCGCCACCACTACGGCACCACCGGCAACCGGGTGGTGCTGGACACCCGCGTGGTTTTTGATCGTCCGGCCGAGCGGTTTTCCGATGATCCGCGTTTGGGGGACGCGGCCTCGGAACAAGTGGGCGAGGCGATGATGGGCGACATCCTGCGCTGCGGCGACGCCGAGGTGAGCTTTAAAATCGACGTCCTCGGCAATTCCCCGGTCGAGCGCATCGACATCCGCAACGGCCTCGAGACGCTCGAGGTGTTCCGGCCATACGCCGAAGAAGACTTGGGATCCCGCATCCGCCTGTTGTGGGAAGGCTCGGAATACCGGGGCCGAGGCCGCGAGACGGTCTGGGACGGCCATGCCGAGCTGAAGGATAATGCCTTCGCGGCGCTTTCCCCCATCAACCGCTACAACCTCGACAAACGCTTCGAGCAGACCGGGCCCGGCCGCGTCGAGTGGGCGGCGCTGACCACCGGCGGCTTCGGCGGCTTCGACGCGATCCTGGAAGACGCCGACGCCGGCAGCCTCAGCATCGACACCGCGCTGGTCAAGGAACAGATCAAAGTCAGCGACATCGGCTATGACGAGTTGATTTTTGAGAACGGCGGCATCGACCGCCGCATCCGCCTGTTGCGGCTGCCCGACGACAACCCGCATCGGGCGGTGACGGTCGAGCGCCGGATAAAGCTCGCCGATAACAAGGACAACGCCCTTTATGTCCGCATCACCTTCGAGGACGGCCACTTCGCCTGGTCGAGCCCGATTTATATATTTCGGTGACCCCAAATGAGCCCGCCCGACGCGCCGGCGACGCCCGATTCCGCTAACTGACTGAATTCCCATTACTAAACCCATTTTGCGACAAAATTATTGTCTGCAATTGTCAGCATTCGTCGACATGTGTCTACATTTTTCATACAATACCTTGAAATCAAACAATAATAAATGCAACATCTCGATCCGGGACCGGTTCATTTCCGGTCCGTCCCGGGGCAGGACAACGCAAGGAATATAGTCAGTTTCTAGATGGATTGCAAGGGTTGAGTTTTGGATTTTTCGATCACCGGTAGGGCTTGCGCCTAGTCAAAGAAACCCAGTCACGCCTCGACGCTCTTATCCTGATCGTGCTGTGGCATGGCGCCAGGCGCTTCCTTTGGTTTGGCGGAGTGGGCTGGCATTATAAGCGACGATGCTGTTGAGGCGAGAAAGAATGGGGGGTGGCTATTCATGGTTCCGCATTGCACGGCATCCGCAGGACCTGAAAATCTTCCACACCCAAGACCTGACCCTGATAATGTTATATATTTAATTTGCTTCGAAGCAGAAAATAGTAACAAGTGATATTTCAATTGAAAATCAACCGTAACATGTGGAGGCCATTAGGCAGCAAATCATTCTATGCTCGATTTTCCTAAGGAACATTTCAAAGCATCTGTAATTGATCTCTTTTGCGGTGCGGGGGGACTTTCACACGGATTTTATAAGGAAGGGTTTCCAATTGCCGCCGGAATCGATATCGACGAGGCATGTCGCTACCCGTTCGAAAAAAACAATGATGCGCCCTTCATATGCAAAGACGTGTCGGAGCTTGATGTTAATCTACTTGATACGTCTTTTTCCATTTTTCTTGATGACGAAAGGGTTGATCACACCGCGCTAGCTGATCTCGCCGAAAGGACCGAATTTCTTTGGACGATCAATAATTATACGGACCCTTATGTTGATGATCTCAAAAAGCGGTTCACTCCTAAGGAAAACGAACAGAAAAATTTCCCCCTAGAAGAGAACATTGGAGGCTTTATAGCGTCGGTCCAAAAACCCAGAAATTTGAGCATCATGACTATGGACGAGAGAGTGGGCATAGATTTCTTTGTCAACGGTCGGATACGCGAAAGGGACATTCTCAAGCACATACCTACGTCTCGCCTGGTTGAAAATTATTTGTACGGCCAAATTCATTTTGACGATCTGGATGATGCCGAAGACCGATTTACGAGTAGTCGAGAAGGTATTGTTGCTGATGACCCAAAGTTCAAGGGTTTCCTGGAGAAACTTAAAAAGGAAATCGTTTCAAAGATTATCGAGGATTGGGACGTCTGGAGAAGGAAGCACAGAGAGGATGGAGACCCGGAAAATGAAGCAATTACCCCGAGGGAAAGAAAATCGAGAGAACTCTTTAACGCAGTGACAGCAGACTATGAACTTCCGGAAGAATCCGCGCACGCAGAAAAGGTCATCGGATGGGTCGACGCGTTGGAAGATGATGCGCAATTCAATTTTGGCTCTTATGCAGAATGTTTTATTTCTGAAAACCTCATCAGAAATTTCATTGAGGAAAAAGAAATTCCATTATCAAAAGAGGCCCAAAGTGACGTTGACAAATGGAAGAAGCGCGAAGAAGAAAGTAAAGATAAGGGAAACATAAGCATAGATGTGAGGCGTAATAATAACGATTTAAATTACTTAGCTATGGGAGAGCTCGCGAATTTTGTGGACAAAAAAGACAAGAGTAAAGACGCCAGCTTGTCGAGAGATGCCGCCGAATACAAACCAATGCGCGATGCGGTCGCTCACACATCACTATTAACAAATGCTGCAAAAGCGAAACTCACCAGTGTTTACGAAAACATTAAAGGCAGGATACGTACACTCCTAGCCGAGGAAGAGTGAACTCAATAAACCAAACGTCAATTGTGCTTGGCGTTGCGAACGTAGGCTACTCCGCCGCCTCGGTCTTGCCGTCTCCCTCGACCTCTCCGCCCTCTTCCGAAGCAAAGTCCTCGGAATAAAGCTTGCCGCCTTCGGCCTCGAACTTTTCGCTCATCTCGGCCATGCCGGTGGCGGCGTATTCGCGGACCTGGTTGGTGATCTCCATGGCGCAGAACTTCGGCCCGCACATCGAACAGAAGTGCGCCGTCTTATGCGCGTCCTTGGGCAGGGTGCGGTCGTGGAAGTCCTTCGCCGTCTCGGCGTCGAGGCCCAAATTAAACTGATCCTCCCAGCGGAATTCGAACCGCGCCCGGGAAAGTGCGTCGTCGCGGCCTTGCGCGCCGGGGTGGCCCTTGGCGAGGTCGGCGGCGTGGGCGGCGATTTTATATGTAACTACACCTGTTTTGACGTCTTCGCGATCGGGCAGGCCCAGATGCTCCTTCGGCGTCACGTAACACAGCATGGCGGTGCCGAACCAGCCGATCATCGCAGCCCCGATGCCGGACGTGATGTGGTCGTAGCCGGGCGCGATGTCGGTGACCAGCGGGCCCAAGGTGTAGAACGGCGCCTCGCCGCAGACATCCAGTTGTTTTTCCATATTCGCCTTGATCTTGTGCATGGGTACGTGGCCGGGGCCTTCGTTCATGACCTGGACGTTTTTCTCCCAGGCGAGCTTGTTGAGCTCACCTTGCGTTTCCAGCTCCAGGAATTGGGCTTGGTCGTTGGCGTCGGCGGTGCAGCCGGGGCGCAGCCCATCGCCGAGCGAATAGGACACGTCATAGGCGGCCATGATTGTGCACAGTTTCTCGAAATTGTCGTAGAGGAAGTTCTCCTGGTGGTGCGCCAGGCACCATTTCGCCATGATCGAGCCGCCG
>DASCOC010000114.1:0-3967 GCA_036011805.1 Rhodospirillales bacterium | reverse complement strand
CCTGCCAACCGGAATCGCAGTGATCATCAAGCCAGTCTTCTATGTTGGTGATGGAGCCCGTGGTTTTACAAATCACCTCAAGCCCAATGGTCCTGCGGTCTATTTGTTTTCGGCGGTCCGGCGGTTCCCGTCTTTCCTCAGCTTCAGGACTCTCTACGGACTGACGCCGCTCATCGTCATCGCGCCGGGGGGTTTCGGCTAGGCGTTGGTCGCTTGGTAAAAAGCGATCTTCTTGACCGCCATTGGAATCAGCTTTGTCAGCCTTTTCTTCTTCGGCTGAATCTAATTTATCGTCCACAACCTAACTCCTGAAAATCAACAAGCGGCAATATTATACCACTTCATTTCTGATAGCCAACAAAGCCCCAGAAAATAAAATCAAACTTCAAAGGAACCGTAACCGAATAGCACCGAAAGCGCTTATTTCTTGCCCCGGGACACGATGGCACTGTCAACGGCTTCGATCAGGACCGGCATTCGGAAGGGTTTGACGAGCGAGTTGCAAGCGCCAAGTATTTCCATCGAATGGAGATAAGACTGAAAGGCGGAGATCGCGATAATGGGCGTGTCCGGCGCCATATCAAGGATCATTTTCATGGTTTCCACTCCCTCGCCCTGGTCCATCACCACATCGGTAATGACCAAATCGTGACGGTGGCTTTTAAATGCCCCCAGGCCTTCATTTCCGTTGGAAGCCTGCGTTACCTGATAGCCCTCATCCTCCAGGCCCAAGCGAACCTCATCGCGAAACTGTGCGTCGTCATCAATCAGAAGAATTGAAACCATTGGTAACAATGAACCTTTACACTTGCGAGAATCTACTCAAATTCATTCACAACACATCAATAACCCGTGAAGGTTAGTTAAAAAATCCACTGAAAAAATAGGTCTTATACATGCTGTTCTTCATTCCTCGGGTATAATCACTTCCCTGCCACCGAATGGCTGCTATGTTTTGCAAAGATACCAATGACCGAGGAAGCCCGGGATATTTTGACGACCATAACCATGTCATTGACCGCGGCTATGTGGAGCTTGGAGGGTAATCAAATTCTCGGACACGGCTCCGGTTAATTTTTCGAGGCACCTTGTGAACGAAAACACGATTTCCACCTCAGACGTCAAAATCCATCGATTGCGGTTTGTCGCTTTCGGTGTCGCGTTTTTATTGTTGGCGACAATGGTCGGTGGCGCCCTGATCGGCTTTAAAACCATCAACCGGCTTAACACCATTCAGTCCGATTGGCTGGAATTCCGTCACATCACCGCCAATAAGGGCCGGGCATTGAGCCAAATCCGGAATTATTTCGGTTTCGGCGGCTTTATCCACAACTTCCAAAACTATGTCTCCGGGCGAAACCCCAATATGGCCGGCGTCGTCAGCCGCGATATGGACGAATTGCTGGCGGCCGTCGCCACCTATGAAGTCATCGGCATCTCCAAAGCCGAACGCGCGGCGTTTGCCGACATTCGCAAAGTCATCGCCAATTACCGGTCCAATTTGACCAAGGCCAAACAATTGATCGACGGTGGCGGAAACAGTGATGACATTGCCCGCCTGATGATAGTGGATAACCGGCCCGCCTTTGCCGCGTTGGCAACACTCGAAGTTCATTGGCTGGAAGGTCTGGATTCGCAGACCAAGCAATTAATGACGGGGGTTACCGAGGGCGAACGGCTTATCATCATGGCTGCTGTTTTCGTCCCTATTCTGGGATTGACGGTAATCGTGCTTCTTTGGTTTATGCAACGGCTTGTCCAGGTCACCGTCGAAACCGTGAAAGTCGATAATGAATTGCGCATCAGCGAGAAAAGAAACCGGCTCTTTACCTCCGATATCGCCCATGAACTTCGTATGCCGATGGCGGTGATGAGGCTGCATCTGGAAAAGGTGGAAGACAGCCAAAACACCAAGCCTCTAATCGAGGACTTGGAAAAAATGTCACGTATGTTGGAGCAATTGCTGACCTCGGCGAAACTGGAGGGCCAGACGGATATTCTCGACGAAAATGTTGATCTTCGCGATATCTGCGTCGAGATCGGAACGGAGATGGGCCCCCTGGCAATTCGGGAAGGCCGGATGATCGAAGTGCGCAATCCGGAAAAACCGGTGTGGCTGACGGCCAACCGGTTCGCGCTGGAACAGGCAATCCGCAACCTCGTCGAAAACTCCATCAAATATGCCGCCCGGAAAACAAAAATCATCATCGAAGCAACCCCCGATCCGGCAATCAAAATATCCGACAAGGGTCCCGGCATTCCCGAAGATCTCAGAGAATTCGTCTTCGATCCTTTCTTGCGGTCCGACCGTAGGAGCGGTGGCGCCGGCCTGGGTTTGTCCATCGTTCGCCGTGCCGCCGAACTTCACAACGCCACCATCAAGATTTCCGACGCGCCGGGCGGGGGGTCGGTATTCACCATTTCTTTTCCGCCGGAAGCGGGAAACAGCGGCTTGGCCTGAGCAAGGATCCTGGTAATGGGTAAAATTATAAAAAAGCTGAATATTGATGATTCCGGCGCGACCGCGATCGAATATGCCTTGATCGCGACACTGGTCGTGATCGTGATCATCGGCGCCTTGAACCTTCTTTCGAGGGATTTGAGCAATACGTTCAACACCGTTGCCAATGCCGTGACTCCCGCTATCTGATCCTCTGAAAGCCTTATGAAGCCCTACACACGACGAAATTTTGGAAAACTGGCGGGCGCCGCCGCAACCGCCGCCATCGGCCGGGGAATATGGCCGGGGCCGGCACTGGGAAAATCCAAACCGAAGGCCGTCATTATCGGTGGCGGCGCCGGCGGGGCCACGGCCGCGCGGCGCCTTGCGGAAGACTTCCAGGATATCGACGTGACCCTCATCGAAGCCAACAAGCAATACACGGCATGCTTTTTCGCCAGTCGCTATTTGGGCGGCATCAGGACGCTGGCTGACGTCACTCACGGATACCGTAAGCTTGCCGCCAATCCCGCCATCACCGTCATCAACGCCGCCGCCGCCGCCATTGATGGTGATAAGAAGACGGTTATTTTAGGGGATGGAACCCGGCTCGGGTACGACCGCCTGATCGTGGCGCCCGGAATCGAAATAAAATTCGACCTGATCGACGGATATGATGAAAAAACAACCGATTTGTTCCCCCACGCCTACAAAGCCGACGCCCAGATTTCGATTCTGAAAAAGCAACTGGAAGCGATGGACGATGGTGGGTTATTCGCCATTTCCTCCCCGTCCCGGCCCTATCGCTGCCCGCCGGCGCCTTACGAACGCGCCGCCATGGCCGCTTTCTACCTGAAAAAACACAAACCGCGTTCCAAGATCCAAATCTTGGACAGCAAGGATGAATTTCCGATGTCGGAAGTCATGAGTGAGGTTTGGGATAAATTTTACCCCGGCATGATTGAATGGGTACCGGCGGAATTCGGCGGTAAAATCCGGGCCGTAGACGTCAAGGCCAAGACCCTGATCAGCAGCGAGGAACGTTTCACCGCCGATGTCCTGAATATCATTCCCGACCAACACGCCGGGCGCATTGCCCAGGTTTCGGGCCTGGCGGGAAAGAACGGCTGGTGCCCGATCCACGCCAAGACCTTCGAATCCCGGCTCATCCCCGGCATTCACGTGGTCGGTGACGCTATCGACCCGGGCGACATGTCGAAATCGGCGTTTTCGGCCAACAGCCAGGCGCGGGCCTGCGCCGCCGCCGTCGGTGCGGCCCTGACCGGTAAAAAAGCCGCAAAATCACCCCTTACCAACACCTGCTTCTTCCTCGTCTCCCAGGATCACGGCCTCAAGCTCGGCGGCACCTACAAGCCGACGCCGGAAGGTCTCGCCGGCCTCAGCGGCTACTTGAGTCAGGTCGGCGAGGACCTGGATACCCGATTGGAGACCGCCAAGGAGGGAGACGCATGGTATGCGGCGGTCACTAAGGAAATGTTTTCCTAGGGTTTTTCGACCAGTGGCCTA
>DASCOC010000113.1:0-6389 GCA_036011805.1 Rhodospirillales bacterium | reverse complement strand
CATTTGCTCGGGATTTGCTCTGTCCCAATATTAAAAGGTTCACAAAAACGTTCTGGCCCGGGAATACCCCTTATTGAAGTGGGGCCGGGATGACGATACCCTGCGGCCTGGATTTACTTCAAATCGAGGGGTTGGCATGAGCGACGACACCAAATTCCTGTTGCCGGAAGACCGTATTCCAAAAGCTTGGTACAACATAGCCGCCGACCTTCCCGAACCGCCGGCGCCGGTGCTGCATCCGGGCACCGGTCAGCCCATCGGCCCCGATGATCTGGCGCCGTTGTTTCCGATGGCGCTGATCGGCCAGGAGGTCTCCGCCGAGCGCGAGATCGAAATTCCGTCGCCGGTCCGCGAAATTTACCGCTTGTGGCGCCCGGCGCCATTGTACCGTGCCCGAGGGCTGGAGAAGGCGCTCGATACGCCGGCGCACATTTACTACAAATACGAGGGCGTCAGCCCGTCCGGCAGCCACAAGCCCAACACCGCCGTCGCCCAGGCGTTCTATAACAAAGAAGAAGGTACCAAACGTCTGATCACGGAAACCGGGGCGGGGCAATGGGGCTCGTCGCTGGCGTTTGCCGCCAGCCTGTTCGGCCTCGAGGTCGACGTTTACATGGTCCGCATCAGCTACGACCAGAAGCCCTACCGCCGCGCCGCCATGGAAACCTACGGCGCCCGGTGCGTCGCCAGCCCCAGTGACGAGACCCAGTCGGGCCGCGCCATTCTGGCCGAAACCCCGGACTCCACCGGATCTCTCGGCATCGCCATTTCCGAGGCCGTCGAGGTCGCGGCGCAAAACGACGACGCCAAATATTCCCTCGGCAGTGTGCTCAATCATGTGCTGTTGCACCAGACGGTGATCGGCCAGGAAGCCATCGAACAGATGGAGATGGCCGGCGACGATGCGGACGTTGTCATCGGCTGTGCCGGCGGCGGCAGCAATTTCGCCGGTCTGGCCTTTCCGTTTATGGGCCAACAGTTTCGCGGCGGCCGCACCCGGCGTTTCATCGCCGTTGAACCGATGTCGTGCCCGACCATGACGAAAGGGACCTATGCCTATGATTTCGGCGATACCGCGCACCTGACGCCGTTGGTCAAGATGCACACCTTGGGATCGGCCTTCGTGCCGCCGGGGTTCCATGCCGGGGGCTTGCGCTATCACGGCATGTCGCCGCTGGTCAGCGCCCTGGTCGATGGCGGCCTGATCGAAGCCGAAGCCTACCACCAGACCGGATGCTTCGCCGCCGGGGTTCAGTTTGCCCGCACCGAAGGCATCATCCCGGCGCCGGAATCCACGCACGCTATCAAGGCGACGGTCGAGGAGGCCCTGCGCTGCAAGGAAGAAGGCACGGCGCGGACCATCCTGTTCAACCTGTCCGGTCACGGCCATTTCGATATGCAGGCCTATACGGACTACTTTGCCGACAAGTTGACGGATCAGCCCCACGATGACGCCGCCATGCAGGACGCCCTGGATCAATTACCGGAGGTCGCGGCGGAGTAAAGCAAATCCCGCCAAAGTCCCGTGGCGGATGGTTACATCCGCGACGACGAATTTGCGTCAAATAATTCTTTAGCTGACGAAGTCGTCGCGGCGGTATCCCTGCATGAACAGGGCCGCCGTCAGGTCGGTGTGATCGATGCGGGCGTCCGCCGCCTCCAGGGTGACAGGCTTGCCCCGGTGAGCGACGCCCAGCCCGGCGGCCAGGATCATCGGCACGTCGTTGGCGCCGTCGCCGATGGCCAGGGTTTGCGTGATCGGGATGTTTCGTTCCCCGGCAAGCCGCTTCAGGGTTTCCAGCTTGGCCTTGGGGCCGACGATAGGGGGGAGGGCGTTGCCGCTAAGACGTCCATCCCTGAAATCGAAGCGGTTGGCGAAGTTCTCGTGGAAACCGGCCATTTTCGTCACGGTTTCGGTGAAGGGCGTAAACCCGCCCGATACCAGGGCGGTGTGGGCGCCCCCGGCGGCCATGGTCCGAACCAGGGTTTCCGCGCCGGGGGTGAGGGTAACCCCCGCCAAGGTTTCTCCGATCAACGTTTCCGGCATCCCTTTCAGGATCGCGAGGCGTTCCCGGAGCGCGTCCGAGAAATCGATCTCGCCCAACATGGATCGTTTGGTGATGGCGGCAATCTCATCGCCCTTGCCGGCCAGGGCCGCCAATTCGTCCAGGGTTTCGGACGTGATGATGGTGGAATCCATGTCGGCGACAAGAACACTTTTGCGCCGCCCTTCAAGCGGCCCAAAGCAAAGATCCACCGGTGCGGCCTTGAGCGTATCGCGCACGGCCTTTGTCACGTCGTCCGCCGTCAATCCCTGGCAGGGAACGTCGCACGCCTCACCGGACGATAGCCAATCGGGTATGTCGGTTTCCGCGCCAAGACTCTTGAGCGCGCTCACAGCGCAAGCGACAATGCCGTCGTCCAATGCGCCGGCGGGTGCGATTAATGTCAGAACGTTGTCCATGGCTAAAATAACTGGAAGGTGCCGAGAGTGTGACCGATTTGCGCCCCATTATCATTATCGCCGGGCCCACGGCCAGCGGTAAAACGGCGTTAGCGCTGGATATGGCGGCTGCATTCAACGGCACCGTCATCAATGCCGACAGCATGCAGGTGTATCGGGAACTGCGGATCCTGACCGCCCGGCCCGGTGATGATGAGGAAGCCCGGGCGCCGCATAAGCTGTTCGGGGTGTTGCCGGCGTCAGAGGTCTGCTCCGTCGGGCGTTGGCTGACGTTGGCCACGGCCGAGATTGAAACCGCCTGGAAGGAAGGGCGGCTGCCGCTGATCGTCGGCGGCACCGGTTTGTATATCAAGGCCTTGACCGAAGGCCTGGCCGCGATCCCCGAAATTCCCGACGCGGTGAATGAGGAAGTGCGGGCGCTCTATGATTCTCTTGGCGGCGAAGCCTTTAAAGAGGCATTGGCGAAACTGGACGGGGACGCCGCCCGGCGCCTTCCCGCCGGCGACAGCCAACGCCTGACGCGCGCCATGGCGGTGGTTCGGGCGACCGGCAAACCACTGGCCCAATGGCAGGGAGAACAGGGCCAGGGCCCGGCGGTGGCCGCCCGCTTCCTGACCATTGCGTTGGTACCGGGCCGCGAAGACCTTTATGCCGCGTGCGAGGCGCGGTTCAAGGCGATGCTGGAAGGCGGCGTCATCGATGAGGTTCATGCGCTTTTGGCATTGGGTCTGGACGCCAGCCTGCCGGCGATGAAAGCGCTCGGCGTGCCGGAATTGGGCCGCCATGTGAACGGTGAGATCAGCCTGGACGAGGCCGCCGACGCCGCCAAACAGGCGACCCGCAATTTCGCCAAGCGGCAATTAACCTGGCTGCGCAACCAAGTGAATGCCGATCACGTGATCGAGGATTTTTACGGCCCGGCTAACCGGTCCCAAGTGGTGGATGCGCTCAAGGTGTTTATAAAAGACGTTTAGCATGATTGTTCGTGAAGAAACCCCAAAGGACATTTCTGCCGTCAGGCTCGTGCATGAAGCAGCATTTGGCCAACTTGCCGAAGCCGTCCTTGTCGATGCCTTGAGAGTGTCGGGTGATGCGGTGATTTCACTGGTGGCCGAGGACGATGGAGAAATCGTCGGTCACGTTCTTTTTTCCAAATTGCCGGCCCCGGAACGGTGTCTTGCGCTTGCCCCTGTCTCGGTTGTTCCCAGCCGGCAAAACCAGGGTATTGGATCGAAACTCATTCGGGAGGGCTTGGCGCGTGCGAAAAAGGAGGGGTGGAAGGCGGTGTTTGTCTTAGGCGAACCGGACTATTACCAACGATTTGGTTTCGACCCTGCAAAAGCGGACAAATTCGAAACGGATTATCCAAAGCCATACTTTATGGCGTTGGAACTCAGGACAGACTCCCTCTGCGATAGCGTTGGAAAAGTGACCTACGCGCCTTCTTTTCAAGCGCTTAATTGAGCGCCTTGCGGCCCGGTTAATCCTCCAGCGTTTCGTGGAGGGTTTTGAAGTGGGTGGCCATGGCGTTTGCCGCGGCCTTGGGATCACCCGAGGCGATAGCGTCGTAAATCGGCTGGTGATCGGCCTGTAGGCCGTCCCAATTTTTTGCCGGCGGCAGGTCCTTGAACCCGGCTTCGTTGAAGCGGCCCAACAGATCCAGGATCACCTGTTCCAGGACCGGGTTTCCCGACGCGCGGGCGATGGCGGTATGGAAGTCATGGTTAACGTCACCGCGGCGGTAGGCGTCGGGCGTCATGGTTTCCAGCATTCTCAGCGGACGACCGATCGCCGCCAATTGAGCGCGCGACGCATTGGCCGCCGCCAGGCCCGCCGCCTGGACCTCAACCGCTTCGCGGGCCTGCCAGATTTGCAGCAGGGTTTCCCGGTCCGAGGACAACCGCAAACTGCGGAACTCGTCCGGGTGAGGAATGCGTTCCGCCCTCAGGTAGCGGCCGCCGCCGGGCCGGGATTCGACGATGCCCTGCATCTCCAGCGCCCGGAAGGCTTCGCGCAGCACCGGGCGGCTGACCCGCCACTTTTCCTGAAGCTGGCGTTCCGTCGGGAAGCGGTCGCCGCTGTGCAACTGGCCACCCTCGACCAGGGCGGCGATCTGTTCGATGATGGTTTCATAAAGCCGGACGCTTCTAATCGGGACGAAGGCGTCACCGGACAGGGCCGGGGATTTTGCCATGATCGGAGCCTCAAACTAAATAAACTGGGTAGCCCAATTTTGGAGAATATTGCCTTTTCTTTTCGGCGGTGTCAAACAGGCTTTGCCGTTGCGGGGAGGCAACGGTGATTAAAAAACACCAAAAAGGAGATTTATTTTAAAAATCACGAAATAAACATACAATATATATCATAAAAACTTTTCATTTATTACGTAGCGTGGTTGACCGCGGGGATTCGAACCATTAGGTTGCCGTCCCTTGATTCGCCCCAGAGGAACTGGGGCGCGCCGAAGGCAAGGAAAAGTAAGGCTACTTCAAAAAGGACCAAGACGATGGCGAACAATCAGATGATGGGTTCCGAAATCCTGTTGAAGGCCCTGAAGGACCAGGGCGTCACGGATATCTTCGGTTATCCCGGCGGCGCCGTATTGCCGTTGTATGATGCCATACACCAACAGAATGCTATTCGCCATATCCTTGTCCGCCAGGAAGGCGGTGCCGTGCACGCGGCCGAAGGGTATGCGCGCTCCACCGGCAGGGTCGGCGTGGTCCTGGTGACGTCCGGTCCCGGGGCCACCAATGCGGTCACCGGGCTCACCGATGCGATGTTGGATTCAATTCCGGTCGTATGCCTGACAGGCCAGGTGCCGACCCACCTGATCGGCACCGATGCGTTTCAAGAGGCTGACACCACCGGCATCACGCGCCAATGCACCAAACACAATTACCTGGTCAAGGACGTCAACGACCTTGCGCGGGTCGTTCATGAAGCCTTTTACGTGGCCACATCCGGCCGCCCCGGCCCGGTCGTCATCGACCTGCCCAAGGACGTGCTGATATCGCTCGGCCTCTACACGCCGCCGGACAAGGTTGCACACAAAAGCTACGTGCCGCAGATCAAGGGCGATGCAAAGGCGATCAAAAAGGCCGTCGCCATGCTTGCCGGCGCCAAGAAGCCGATTTTTTATTGTGGCGGCGGTGTCATCAATTCCGGTCCCAAGGCGTCTGAGTTGTTGACCCAGTTGGTGCGGACCACCGGCTATCCGTGCACCTTGACGCTGATGGGTCTCGGCGCCTTTCCGGCTTCGGACCCGCAGTTCCTAGGGATGCTGGGTATGCACGGCACTTATGAAGCGAACCTGGCGATGCATGATTGCGACGTTATGGTCTGCGTCGGCGCGCGGTTTGATGACCGGATCACCGGCCTGCTCAGTGAATTTTCGCCGAATTCGAAAAAAATCCACATCGACATTGATCCGTCTTCCATCAACAAGAACGTGCATGTCGAGGTGCCCATCATCGGCGATGTCGGCAGTGTCTTGGAAGACATGATCAAGGTCTGGAAATCGAGCCAGGCCAAGCCCAATCAGAATGCCTTGAAGGCGTGGTGGAAACAGATCGACGAATGGCGCGCCAAGGATTGCCTGAAGTTCGTTCAAAAAGGCAAGGTCATCAAGCCCCAGTACGCCATCCAGCGTCTTTATGAGGCGACCAAAAATCTGGACGACGTCTTTATCACCACCGAAGTCGGCCAGCATCAGATGTGGGCGGCGCAGTTTTACGGTTTCGAGAAACCCAACCACTGGCTGACGTCCGGCGGCCTTGGGACCATGGGCTATGGTCTGCCGGCGGCGATGGGGGTGCAGGTCGCGAACCCGGATGCCCTGGTTATCGATATTGCCGGCGAGGGGTCGATCCTAATGAACATTCAGGAGATGTCGACCATCACCAAATACCGACTGCCGGTGAAG
>DASCOC010000112.1:0-2856 GCA_036011805.1 Rhodospirillales bacterium | reverse complement strand
TCGGCTCCTACAAATCCGCCTGGCTGTTGGCCGCCAAGCTCCGCCGGGCCATGGTCGATCCCGAGCGCAACCCCTTATCCGGCTTGGTGGAAATCGACGAAACCACGATCAATCACCGGACCCGGAACGACCCGCCGGCCGGCGGCCCCGGGCGCCGTCGCCAGGACCGACGGCTGGAGCGCCTACCCCGGGGCGCCGGGGGTCCGGCACGACCCCCACGTCATCGGCCCCATGGCAGCTCGGCGTCTACCACGGTCCGCGCCGCAAACACCTGCAATCCTACCTCGACGAGTTCGTCTTCCGCTTTAACCGCCGCCGCACCCGCCACGCCGCCTTCAATTCCCTCCTCGGAATCGGCATGCGAGCCAAACCCATCACCTACAAGATGTTGATCCCGCCGGAAACAACGGGATAAGCCTTCCGCCGGAAACCTTGATTTTTTGGTCTTTTGGGCAGACTCCGGGCGTGATCATGGCGGCATCTCCGCCAGCAGTTTGGGCAACCGAACGAGGTTGTAGGCGGCGAGCGCCAGGGTGAAGGAAGCATCGACCCTCCATTTTCCACGGAACTTCGTCTTGCCCAATCCGGCGCTCGTCTTGGCCCAGCCGAAGACCTCCTCGACGCGCTTGCGGCAAGGCTGACTGACGCCGTAACCGGGATGACGCGTCGTGCGCCCATAGATCTTGGTCTTGCGCCGCTTGCCGGTTTTGGTGAGGTGGTCCTGGACCGCGATATGGGGTGTCACCATGCGTTCCCGGAGTTCCTCGATAAAAGCCGCGACATCAAAGCCCTTGGGCCGGATACTCTTCATCGACGCCCAGGCCTCGATCAGCGTGCCGGCCACCAAGAAGTGATCCCGGCCGAGAAGGCGGCGCACCAACTTGTGTTCCACCACGCTATTAAGCAGCTTCTCCGGCGGGATCTACGGACGCCACGTATGCGAATAAGGTGCCTCGAAGCCGCTCGACAACGACCCCAGGACATCGTTCGCGATGCCGCGGATCAGGCGTAGCGGATGCTTCGCCGGAACCCGTTCCTCAAGGTCAAAGTAACTGAAAAGACAGCTGGTTCCTTGGTCTTGACCACGCATCCGATCCTCCATCATTCGATGGAATCACAGAATCACGTAAGAACCTAAAATGCAATGAGTTTTTCAGCGGCCCGCTAGATCGAATGTTGCACTTCGCGTTTGAATCCACCGAAGAACCTGATCGCTCAATTCATCTTTTAAACTACAAAAACTAGTTAAACACAAAAGTAACCGTCACAACTATAATGAATATTGATGCAGCTATTAAATATATTATATTTTCTAATTTCATTAAACGCCCTCCTTTCCATCAAATTATAATCTAGGCTTCGTTTTGTGCCTATGTTAGCTTGAATGCCATAGCCAACACAATGGTTATCCCACTGCTTCCGGTAGGGTCAACATCTTGTAGGTGACGGATTTCACCCGCGTGGCGATTGCGAGGAGGGATTGGAAAGCGGCATGGCGGGAGCGGCGGCGGTTGAAGCGGAACACGAACTCGTCGAGGTAGAATTGCAGGTGCTTGCGGCGCGGACCGTGGTAGATGCCGAGCCCCCAAGTTTTGAGGTTGGAAAATACTTGCTGAACCCAGGGCAGGGCCACATGGGCGGCCATGGTGCCGACGACACAGGCGCCGTGGTGCACGGCCGGCATTCCGCGCGGGTTGCCGGCCAGCCGTCCGTCTTGGCGGCGACGTTGGCGCCGATGAAGCCGTGCAGGCTGGCGGCGGAGAAGTCGTAGATGGGGGCGAGGCGGATGCGGCCCGCTTCAGGGCCTTTGATCCAGACGGCGTCTCGTCGATTTCCACAAACCCGGACAAGGCTTTGCGATCGAGATTGACCATGGCGCACCTCGGCTTGGCGCACAGCAGCCAAGCCGTCTTGTAGGAGCTCAGGCCCAGTTACCGCCACGGTTGGAAGGCAGAAATCCCGTTCGAGTGGGTGGCCATCAGGTGGCGACCCAGAACCACACCGTCAGCGTAAATCTCCTCCCGCGTATGAGGGTGCCAGCGGTAACCGAGGTCTGCTTGGCGCACGCACCCGGCGCATTCATAGGTTCGGGCCTGGGTGTGGCTTCAAGCGGGGTGATGGAAACCGTCTAGCCAGCGAATCAAGGCAAGGTAGGCAACGCCGGCGGTCTCGTCGCGAAAGCGCTACTGAAACGAGATCGGAGAGCGAGGATAGTCAGTCATGGCAATGCCTCCCAGCCAAGTGGGTTCGCTTTCTATTCGTCCTTACCCGCTTCCATATGTGAGAAAGTTTGTATCAAGAATAAAACCTATGCCCACAAGTACGGCCATGAAAATTGTAGTCCCGATGAAAAATATAACGATGTCTTTCATGTTGATAACTGACCTAATATTAAGGTTAAGAGCGATCTTCTCGCGAGATACTTCTCTAGTTGTGCGGCCTATTTTGGTGGAGGCTGCCACTCAAATTATTCTAATCCTGCCTCCGCTCCAATGTCAACAACATACAGCGCCAGGGCAATCGACTGAACGCTGGTGACGGAAAGTTAACGATGATGTGATTCGAAGTCTCCATGTCAATCATCGAGGCGACGATGTCTATTGATTTTGAAGGTATTGGTTTTCTTGAGTATTTTTCTGGTCTTGACGATCCCCGCCAGGAAGGGAAAGTGCTTTATCCGCTTGACGGGATTCTGCTGTTGACCCTGATTGCGGTGCTGGGCGGTGCCGAGGGTTGGGTGGATGTGGCGTTTTTCGGCCAACGGAAGTTGGATTTTTGCGCCGCTTCCTTTCTTACGAGCACGGCACGCCATCCCGCGACCAGCTTGGAAACCTGTTTGCGGCCTTGGATGCCGAG
>DASCOC010000111.1:0-3011 GCA_036011805.1 Rhodospirillales bacterium | reverse complement strand
GAACGGCAAGGGGCTCTGAAAAGCCGAAAAAAATCAACTTTTTGTTAATGACGTTCTTTATGAAACGTCTAATAGTTGTAAAAAATTTGTAAGATTATATTATGTAAATGTAACAAGTAGGCTTTACATTATATAAATCTTATATATAAAAATTATAATCTTCTCTGACTTATCTTGTTTAATTTCCACTCAGGTTAGGTTCGCCGCCGATGCCAAGACGCTCTTCCAGGAACGGCCCCGATCCCATCGACAAATACGTCGGATGCCGCGTGCGGGCGCGCCGCGTCGGCCGTGGCATGAGCCAGAAAAAGCTTGGCCAGGCTTTAGGCGTGGCCTTCCAGCAAATCCAAAAGTATGAAAACGGAAGCAACCGCATCAGCGCCAGCAACCTTTACAAAATCGCCAAGGCCTTGGACGTCGGCATTGCCTTCTTTTTCGAGGGAATGCCGGGATCCACCTTGAAGACCAGCCCTTCGCGCGGTCCCGGCCTGGCGGATCGGGATTCCGCCCGGTTCGAGCCCGATCCGATGACGTCGCGCCAAACCAACCAACTGATACAAAAATTTTTCCGCATCGGCGATCCGCTATTGCGCAAGCGGGTGCTTGCATTCATCAAGACCCTGGCCGATTCGTTCTCGCCCTGATCGGCGGCCTACGCCTCCGGCATGCTCCGCGTTTCCTACGACGGGCGGACGGTGGAGTACGGCTCGGCAGCCGACCTGATCCGGCGCATCCGGGTGATCGAGCGCGGGATCGCCGCCGCCGCCGGCAAGCCCCGGCCATCGCGTAGCCTGGCTTCGTTCCGCAAAGGGTAGCTCTTATGAAATACGGGCCAAGTGTTCTTCGAACCAGGATACAAGGGAATCCTCGGTCAAAGCGCCATCGGCCAGCGCCATGAACGTCCGATATTTGTCCTCGGGAGAGGCCATCAGGCAAAACCCATTCATGTGCGGAAACAAGACGGCCGTCACATAGGCCGTGCGCTTGTTGCCGTCGACAAAGGGGTGATTCTGAACGATGCCGTAACCGTAAGAGGCCGCGAGCGCCACAATTGATGGCGGGGTATCACCGTAGGCATACAGGTTTTGCGGGCGGGCCAGGGCTGACCGGAGAAGCCCCTCGTCACGGAGTCCTTGTTCACCACCATGTTCGGCAAGTTGACGGTGGTGAATTGCCCGAACGACGCTCTTCCTGACCCAGGAAGGAGCGGTCATTCAGCAAGTTTTTTCAGGACGTCACGGTCTGAGCGCATGATGCCTTCGGCAAGATCCATCTGGTGAGCGAACTCGGGATCATACGGCGTCAACTCGAATCCATCCGCCGTTTCGATCACGTACAGGCTGTCGCCTTTCTCGACCCGGAGCCTTGCAAGCAATTCCTTCGGCAAGACAACGCCCGTCGAGTTTCCAACCGTCATGAGCTTCAGCGCCCTCATGTGATGCTCCTCACGTTTTAAAGATCCTAAATTATTATATATGTAATAACATTGTACAAGGAACAGCTTCTTCGTGAACTGGCTTGATCGGACGGTGGGGTTCTTCTCGCCCCGCGCCGGACTCCGCCGGCGACACCCTCACACCGGCTCATGCTAAACTCCATCGCGTATGCGTTCCAACGCTCGGGCGCGGCGGCCGCCACCGTCAATGGCATTGCCCAGGGCGAGACCCGGTTCATCCCATCCCAGGGCGGCACCCCGACCAGACTGACTTTCTCGCGCATCTTCGCCGCCGTATGCGCTATCATGTCATTGGCCCTGCGTTGTTGGGGGCGGGTTTGCTATCGGTTAGCACCGGCATCCTACCCCGCGCGGAGGGTTCGCCGCGCCGCCAGGAGTCTCCCCAAAAATTCGCCGTTCATCAAAAAATGGCTCGGCATCAAGGCCGATCTCTACACAATTCTACAGATTTTAAGCCTGAGCCTGTTCGAGAAAATCTCATTAATTCAATGGCTTGCTGAAGATGACCACGGAATGAAGGGGGGTGGCGCCGGGCACGATAAACGAAATCGCGCTAGACCGCTTGCAGCCGATATACGTGCCGAGTATAACGCTGTCCGCATGGCTGTGGAGACGGCAACCCAGCACGCCATCCGATGCGGGCAACTACTCATTGAAGCAAAGGATGGATTTGTGCACGGACAATGGCTGCCGTGGCTTCAGGAAAATTGCGCGCTATCGGAGCGAAGCGCCCAAGCCTACATGCGGCTGGCGCGGAAATACGGCGAGCTGGACAATGCAAAAGCGCAACGCGTTGCGGATTTGCCGGTGCGGCGGGCCATAAAGGCGATTACCGATGAGCGGGCTGAAAACCCAACTCCAGATCGGGGCGCGTCGCCCGATCGAATAGAGGCTTGGGCCGAGAGGCAGGTTAATGGCACATTTAATGCCTTCGATTTGGAAAACTTCAAATGTGCGCGGCACAAGCCGCACAGGCAACTTGGCTTGCCCGTGTCAGGATCGATGTTCCTCGCGCGGCATACCAACAAGATTCCGGCACCGCGCCTCGCGCCGCTGGATAAAATTTTCGAGGCCATGATCTTCATAGCTCCCATCGCCAAAAAAAACTTCAACGGCCCGGACATCGACTGCTCGGGAAATAGAGGCGTAGGTTTCATGGCTGTCCCGCCGCTGATCGCCAAGCGGTATTTTCCTTCTTTTCTTTTCTTTTCTTCATAATTAGTGGTCGCTGGATTCACATCTCAAGTGCAAAAGTTAGGTTTTTGAGGAAGGCTTCGGCTGGCGTCTTGAATCCGAGGCATTTTCTCGGTGTTGAATTGATGGCCCAGGCGAGATCGGCGATGTCCTGGGCACTGTAGTTGGTGATGTCGGTTTTCCTTGGCATGTCACGGCGGAAGATGCCGTTGGTGTTCTCGATGGTGCGGCGTTGCCAGGGAGAATGGGGGTCGCGGAAGAAGGCTTCCGTCCCCAGCGCCGCTTCCAGGTTCCGGTGCGGGGCGAACTCCGGGCCGTTGTCGTACGAAATGGTGCGCCTCGCCTCGGGTGGAAAGGCAGC
>DASCOC010000110.1:0-1842 GCA_036011805.1 Rhodospirillales bacterium | reverse complement strand
GTTTGTCTGACAGTGCCCTCCACCGCCTTCATGATCCGTAGGAATCGGATCGCACTTTCGATTTTGACAATTTGATCGCCGAATTTCAATCGGTAAGTCCGCCGCGCCTCCGTTCTCCCCGGCGCGCCAATCCTTCAATGATCACCACCAGCTGGGGCGGACGGCATGAAACGCCGGCCGCGTGAGCCGGTCAAGCAATCAAGCCGCGCATTTCCAATGATTTCACAACGCATGCGAATGATGTGGAAGATCGATCGGTAAAAATTTGATAAAATTTTGTATATTTTTTATTAAAATTATTATTATTGTTCATTTACTAACTTTTTTCTTTAATGTGACAAACATCACATATAATCCAATACGATTAAAGTAAAGTATATTTGTTCAAACGGTCAATTTTTAACTCCGGAAGCCGCTACGAGGGTTTCCAAAGCTTTATCGCCCCGGACTTCGCGGGGCATTGAATCAGAGGGGAGACAAGACCATGGCATACTATCAGACGACTTTGAGCAACTACTTCAACTTCTATTTGTCAAGAAACCGCTGACCGGAGGCCGGCAAATCATGAACAGCAAACGTATCACATTGACACTTGTGGCAGTTCTTTTCTTTGCTGCTTGCGCCGAAACGCAAGAAAGACCGAAACAGTCCATTGGTACCCTGCTTGGCGCCGGTGTCGGCGCCCTCGCCGGCTCGAAAATCGGCAAGGGCGATGGAAGACTTGCGGCGGTGGCTGTCGGCACCCTGGCCGGTGCCTGGGCCGGCGGTGAAATCGGCAAGTCCCTGGACAGGGCTGACCGTTTATACGCCCAGCGGACCGCCCAGAACAGTTTGGAATACAATAAGGTAGGCCAGATTTCGACATGGCAAAATCCGGACAGTGGCCATTCGGGAACTTACGCGCCGACCCGCACTTACGAAACGGTCAGTGGACAGAATTGCCGTGAGTACGAGACGACCAACAATGTCGGCGGACGCATGGAAAAGGCTTTCGGCCGCGCTTGCCGGCAGCCCAGTGGCACCTGGAAGGTCGTCCGCTGACGTCGGCGCCTGCGGGTACGGGTGAAAAGGGGGCGTCTATGCCCTCATCGCTACGATCAGCGGGATGATGCCCATGATGTTGATGACGCGTTTGGGCTTTGTCAGAGCAAATCGGCTTGAGCCGGGGTGTGGCATTTCGTAGCCTCCGGGGAGGCAAAATCCCTTCCGTTATTTCAACAGTTCGCCCGAGGTAATTCGCCTCGCGGCGATGATGTACGTCCGTTATCCGCTTTCGCCGCGACGGGTCGAGGATCTCTTATTCGAGCGGGGCATTGATATCTGCCACGAAACAGTGCGGTTCTGGTGGAACCGGTTCGGTCCGATGTTCGCGCCGGCGATCAGGAAACGACGCGTTCATCATCGGTCGTTTTCGCTATGGCGTTCGATCAGGACTGCGGTCGGTGGCTCGACAATCGAGCCGAGAATTCTCACCAGCCCTTCCGACGACGAGAAGGAGCGATGGCGAGGTTCAGGGACGTAAAGGCCCTGCAAAAATTCGCCGCCGTTCATGCCTCGATCCACAACCATTTCAACCAGTACCGCCACCTCAACCGCCGTGACATTTTCAAACAGAACCGCTCTATTGCTCTGGCGGAGTGGCGTCAGCTTGCGGCCTGGGATTTACCGATTTCGGGCTTGTGCGGACCGGTTCGCGTTTGTCTGACAGTGCCCTTCTTCGCCATCCCGACCTTCTTTCAAGGGTCCAACTCTAACATTCCGCTTGGACCGATTATTGGGGTCAGGTCAAAGACGCGTTAACGGCGGCGATCATCCGACTGGCCGAGCAATATGGCCGTTACG
>DASCOC010000109.1:0-19521 GCA_036011805.1 Rhodospirillales bacterium | reverse complement strand
CCCAGGCCTCTTCATTTTCGCTATCGCGAATTTCGAAGGCATCGAAGCCGCAACGCTGCATGAACAGATACTGATCCGGGAGCACGTTGCCGATGGCCCGAACCTCGCCACGATAATTATAGCGCTCCCTGAGCCGCCGGGCATTGGTATAGGCGCGGCCATCGGTAAAGACCGGAAACGCCAGCGCGACAACGCCAAGGTGTTCGAGATCGTCGGCGACGTCGCCCGCGGTATGATTACTTTTCAGCCGAACGCCGACGGGGTGCCCCCGCTTCAGCAGGCTTTCGCGTTCGAGCCGCCACCGCTTGAGGCCGACAATCACCGCCCCGGTGGACGGGATCGCGACCTCGTCGGCGACATGAACCCAAGGGTCGTTAACCGTTTTTCCGTCTTTAAGCAGCGGCATGGCTTGGCTCCGGATAGAGTCTTTGCTTGAAGGGCGTCTCACCGACCCGCCGATAGGCCTTGAGGAAGGTTTCGCGAGTCTTGCGAATGTCCATGTAGGTGGCGACGATGGTTTCCACCGCATCGACCACTTCACCGGACGAGAACGCGGGGCCGATAATTTTGCCGACAGAGGCACTTTCACCGGCGTGACCGCCCAGCGTGATCTGGTAAAACTCCTCGCCCTTGCGGTCGACGCCGAGAATGCCGATATGGCCGGCATGATGGTGTCCGCAGGCGTTGATGCATCCGGAAATTTTCAGCCTCAATTCACCGATATCGTGCTGGCGCTTGAGATCCTCAAAACGTTTGGATATCCGCTGGGCGACCGGGATTGACCGGGCGCTGGCCAGGGCGCAGTAATCGAGCCCCGGGCAGCAGATGATATCGCTGATCATGTTGAGGTTGGGGGTTGTCAGGCCAAGTTCGCTTAAAGACCGCCATAACGACATCAGGTCATCCTGCCGGACATGGGCAAAAACCAGGTTCTGTTCGTGGGTGGCCCGGATTTCACCGAAACTGAATTGGTCGGCAAGATCGGCAACGGTATCCATCTCCGATGCGGTGAGGTCGCCGGGCATCCGGCCCAAGGCCTTCAGCGAAAGATTAACGATGGCATAGCCGGGTTGCTTATGTTCGGCGACGTTGACGCGCACCCAGTCGTCGAAGGCGGGGGTTTCAAGCCTGCGGACTTCGCCCGTAGGCATCGCATAGGCCGACGCCGAGGCTTCCCAGGGCGGCGGAGAGAATTGCTGGGTGATGCGGTCGATTTCGGCTTGCGGCAGGACCAGGGGGCCGTCCTTGATTCGTTCCCACTCGTCCTCGACCAGCTTTTGCAGTTCATCAATGCCGAGTTCGAAAACCAGGATCTTGATCCGCGCCTTATATTTATTGTCGCGCCGCCCCATCAGATTGTAGATGCGCAACATCGCCTCCAGATAGGAAAGCAGGTGTTGCTTGGGCAGGAACTTGCGAAGCGTCTGGCCGATCATGGGGGTACGGCCAAGGCCGCCGCCGACCAGAATCTCAAAACCGACCTCACCATCCGGGGACTTGTGAAGGATGATGCCGATGTCGTGAAACTTGACGGCGGTCCGGTCATGGGGGGAGCCGGTGACGGCGATTTTGAATTTGCGCGGCAGGAACGAGAATTCCGGGTGCAGGGTCGACCACTGGCGGATAATTTCGGCCCAGATACGCGAGTCCTCGATCTCGTCGACGGCGGCGCCGGCGTATTGGTCGGCGGTGACGTTGCGGAACGAGTTGCCGCTGGTCTGAATGGCGTGCATCTGGACCTCGGCCAGTTCGGCCAGAATATCCGGCGTTTCCGATAATTTCGGCCAATTCAGCTGCAGGCACTGACGGGTGGTGAAGTGGCCATAGCCGCGATCGTATTTGCGGGTGATGTCGGCGAGCTTGCGAAGCTGCTTCGATGACAACATCCCGTAGGGAATGCCGATCCTGAGCATGTAGGCGTGGAGCTGCAAATACAGCCCGTTCATCAGCCGCAAGGGCCGGAACTCGTCTTCGGTCATTTCACCGGAGAGCCTTCGCGCCACTTGATCGCGAAACTGCTCGACCCGTTCGTTGACCATTCGTTGGTCAAATTCATCGTAACGGTACATCGGTGTTTTCCTCAAAATCCTTTGTCGGCAATGGGGGACTGCTTGGCGAATTCGGGGTGGGTGGACGGGCCATAGGCGCGAATTCGCTCGCGCAGGCTGACCGGCCGGATTTCCCCGTCTTCATCGGTCACGTCAATCGGGTACGGGGAGACGACAATCGCCGCCGCCTCCGCGGCATCGGCCACCGCCTTCATCCTGGTTTCCTCAGGCTCGGCGTCAATGACGCCGCTTGCATCCGGGGCCTCCAACCAGCGCTCGTCACCGGACAGATAAACGACGATGCCGTCGCTTAACCTGTTTGCGGTAAAAACCTTTAACGCCACCTAATCCTCCTCAATCCTCTGGGGGGGTAATTCAAGGGACGACCTCGGCCGGGGCAACACCCACCGAATTACAGGAATATTATGGTCTATTTTCTATTCTACGTCAATTATAATGTTCTTTATATACTAATTACATTTAAATTTTGTTATTTAATATTCTACTCTCCCCCTTCTGTTGTTCTCCGCGGCGGGGGGCACTAAGTCAGGGCGCGTTAAAAACGACCCGGCCAAGGCCGGATACGTCGTAGCCGGCCATTTCGGCGGCGCGAGCGGCAAACCCGTCGGTCGCCGCGAACGCCAGCAGCGCCTGCACCGGGGCCTCAAAATAATCGCGGCGGCGCACCGCCAGGTCATAGCGCTCCTTGTGCAGGTCCAAAAAATCAAGCCGGTATTGGTCGGCGACCGAGGCGACGGCTAGCCCGGCATCGGCCTTGCCCTCCAGCACCGCGAGGCCGAGGTCGGTTTCGCTCATCGCCGGATGATCGAGGACATCCAGGTCGGCCATGGCCTGGCCCGCATCCCCTAACAGGTGTTCAAACAATATCTGGGCGCCGGCTTCGGGCTGGCGGGCAACGACGCGGGCCTTTTTGGCCGCTAAATCCTTGACCCCGGCAATCCCCAGCGGGTTGCCGGGCGCCAACACCAATCCTTGCCTCCGCCACGCCCATTCGATCAGCACCACGCCCAGGCCCTTGCAGGCGTCGGCGACGACGGTTTGGTTATAGGTATCGGTGTCCGGTTCATAGACATGCAGGCCGGTGATCATGGCATCGCCCTTGGCCAGCCGGTCCAACCCGTCAAGGCTGCCGCCCGGCATCATCGCCAGCTCGCAGCCGGATTCGCGCAGGCTCCATTCCAAAAGCGGGTCGTGGGATCCGGCGCAGACCGCCGGCGTCGCTTCGGCACCCGCCGCGGCGCGATCCGGGAACTCGGTCCCGGTGGCCAGCCAGTGGTCAATCAGGTGCTTGGGAAACAACCACTTGCCGGTGACCCGGGTGCACGGAATCCGCTTTTCCCGCACCAAGTCATAGACCTTACGTTCCTTAATGCGCAGGTATTCGGCGACCTCGCGGGTGGTCATTAGCTGACTCAATGGAAAAAACCCCTGTTTATACCTGCATTATACTGCATTTTTTCCCGACCGTCCTCATGTCATCCCCCGGGCATCCTGGGGCCGGCGCCGATTAAAATTAAAAAAAGTTACGGACAAAGGCGACTCCCTCCCTTAAATATGAAAGAACGTAACGAATCAAAGACGGCCCGGGGTGGCGTAACGCCCCCGGTGCCAGGGCTTAGGGGGTCAAACCGCCGGCCCGACCTGGGAGGGAATGCTTCAGATGAAGCTTAACGATAAAGAGGTCCTCGTATGCTCGTGCGAGGGGACAATGGCTATTGACGCCAATGGTTTAGCCAAGGCCTGCGGCGCGAAGAAAGGCGAACTGGATATCGCCAACCATCTGTGCCGGACCCAGATCGAAGAATTCCAGCGCCGGGCCAAGGGCGCCGATACGCTTCTCGTTGCCTGCACCCAGGAAGCGCCGCTGTTCCTGGAAACCCTCGACGAGATGGGGCAAGAGGCGGGGAGCGGCGTCACCGATCAGCTCGGTGCGGATCAAAAAACCGCGACAGGGACACAACAAATAACACCAGACATCCGTTTCACCAACATCCGCGAGAAAGCCGGCTGGTCCAAGGATGCTACCGATAAAAAACCGGCCCAGAAAACTAATATAACGGCGAAGATGGCGGCGCTGCTGGCGGAAGCCGCGCTCGACATCGAAGACGCCACCTCCGTGAGTATGGAATCGGCTGGCGTGGCGGTGATTCTGGGCCGGGACAGTACCGTCCTGGAGGCCGCCGAGACGCTGTCGGCGCGGCTCGACGTTACCGTGATCCTGGAACCGGGCGGCGATGTTCCGCCGCCGAGGCTGATGCAGGTGCCGGTGTTCCAGGGCCACGTTACCGGCGCCGAAGGCCACCTTGGCGAATTTAAGGTGTCGGTGGAGGACTTCTCCGCCGCCGCCGCGTCTTCCAAACAATCGCTGACCTATGACGCCAACATCCAAAAAGGCATTTCGGAAGCCGACCTGATCCTGGATCTGCGTGGCGGCACCGCATTGTTTACGGCGCCTGAAAAGCGTGACGGCTATTACAACCCCGACCCCGGCAACCCGGCGCTGATTGCCAAGGCGTTGCTGGAACTCACCGACATGGTCGGCACGTTCGAGAAGCCCCGTTATGTGGATTACGATGCCGCCACCTGCGCCTATTCGCGCGCCACCATCACCGGCTGCACCCGATGTTTGGACAGTTGCCCGACCGGCGCGATCACGCCCGACGGCGACAAGGTCGATTTCAACCCTTACGTCTGCGCCGGCTGCGGCACCTGCGCCAGCGTCTGCCCGACCGGGGCGGCGCGCTATGCGCTTCCCGCCGGCGATACCCTGTTTCAACGCCTGCGCACCCTGGTCCGCACCTACCTCAAGGCCGGCGGCACATCGCCGAGCTTGCTGGTCCATGACACCGGTTTCGGCGACGACATCATCGACGTCATGGCGCGCGCCGGTGGCGGCCTGCCGGCAAATGTCTTGCCGTTCGCCGTCAATCAGGTGACCCAGGTCGGGCTCGACTTCCTGTTCGCCGCCGCCGGTTGGGGCGCGGAGCGGGTCCTGATCCTGCTGGCGCCGCAAAAGGCCGACGAAAAAGCGCTGTTGGACACCGAACTGGCGCTGGCGGAAACGGTCCTCGACGGCCTCGGCTACGGCTCAGGGGAAACCGGGGGCCGCTTTGAGATTGTCGAAGACACCGACCCCGGCGCCCTGGAAAAGCGCCTGTACGGGCTCAACGCTTTGCCCGGCATGCCCGACGCCGACTTCCTGCCCATGGGCCGCAAGCGTTCCATCATGTCGCTGGCGCTGGCCGAATTGCACAAGGCGGCGCCGACCCCGGTGGACGCCATCGAATTACCCGCCGGCGCGCCGTTCGGCGCCGTCAACGTCGATATCGCGGAGTGCACGGTTTGTCTGGCCTGTGCCGGGGCCTGCCCGACCGGGGCGCTTCGCGACAACGAAGACAAGCCGCAACTCAGCTTTACCGAAGAGGCCTGCGTGCAGTGCGGGTTGTGCCGCAATACGTGCCCGGAAAATGTCATCACGCTGACACCGCAACTCAGTTTCCTGAGTTCCGCGCGCCAGCCCCAAGTGATCAAGGAAGAAGACCCCTTCGAATGTATCCGCTGCGGCAAAGCCTTTGGCGCCAAGTCTTCCGTCGAGGCGATGGTTGAAAAACTGCAAGACCACCCCATGTTCCAGGATAAGGGCGGCACCGACCGGCTGAAAATGTGTGATGACTGCCGCGTGTTCGCGCTGGCCGAGGAAGATGAACACCCGATGGCGTCCGCCGCCCGGCCGGTGCCCAGGACCACCGATGACTATTTGCGCGAACGCGAAGAATTGCGCCAGTCGGCGGCCCGGGATATGAAAGAAAAAGGTTTGGCGACCACCGACGACAGTGACAACGATAATGAACCTGGGGAAAAAGACGGATGATTGATCCTTTCGGTCGCGAGGTCAGTTATTTACGGGTGTCGGTGACCGACCGCTGCGATTTCCGCTGCATGTACTGCATGTCGGAAAACATGACCTTCCTGCCCAAGGCCGACGTGCTCAGCCTCGAGGAACTGGACCGGCTGTGTTCGGCCTTCATCCGCAAGGGGGTGAAGAAGCTCCGCATTACCGGCGGCGAGCCCCTGGTCCGGCGCAACATCATGAGCCTGTTCAGGAACCTGTCCCGGCACCTGAAATCCGGGGCGCTGAAGGAACTGACGCTGACCACCAACGGCAGCCAGCTTACCAAATATGCGCCCGAGCTCGTCGATTGCGGGATTAAGCGCATCAACGTGTCCATGGACAGCCTGGACGCGGATAAATTCCGCGAACTCACCCGATGGGGTGACTTGGACAAGGTCCAGGAAGGCATCCGCGCCGCCAAAGACGCCGGGCTGGCCATCAAGATCAATACCGTCGCGCTCCGCAACTTCAACGACGGCGAAATCGTCGACCTGATCCGCTGGTGTGGCGACGAAGGCCATGACCTGACCTTGATCGAAACCATGCCCTTGGGCGACATCGGCGGCGACCGGGTCGAACAATACCTGCCGCTGTCCGAGGTTCGCACCCGGCTTGAGGAAACTTTCACGCTGACCGATATTGATTATAAAACCGGCGGCCCGGCGCGATATGTCTCGATCAAGGAAACCGGCCGCAAGCTCGGCCTGATCACGCCGCTGACCCACAATTTCTGCGAAGGCTGCAACCGGGTCCGGCTGACCTGCACCGGCACGCTCTTTATGTGCCTGGGCCAAGACGACGCCGCCGACCTGCGCAGCCCGCTCAGGGCGTCGGAAGCCGACGACGTTCTCGACGCCGCCATTGATGAGGCCATCGACCGCAAGCCCAAAGGCCACGATTTCGTCATCGACCGGGCGGGCGGCGACCCGGCCCTGACCCGTCACATGAGTGTTACCGGCGGCTGATTTTCCCCCACCCCGGCGCAGTTCGGGTTATGCTCTTAAGCATGCGCCTGATCGTCCTTTCCTTTCTTGCCGCCCTGGTTTCAGGATTCCCCCTGCCCGCGGCCGCCAAGGTGGTTTTCCGCGCCGAGTGTGGCGACCTTACCGGCCAACGCGTCGATATGGACCCGAACGGCAAACACACCCGCGAGGATTGGAAGCGGGAAGCCTACCGCTCCGGGCCGCCGCCGGAAGGCCAAGGCACGTTGAAATTCCTATCCGATGACACCGATTCCGACCGGATCAGGGTTGAATGGTCCAGCCAGGATAAGCTGCTGCCGGTGGTCTTCAAAAGCGACACCCAGATTTCCCTCGCCGACGTCGATGACTTCGGGGTGTGGATTTATACGCTGTATTACCGCACCGGCAAGGTCCTGGTGACACGGCAAACCACCAACCCCGGCCCCGGCGCCATCGGCGCGATGCTGACCGGAGATTGCGATTTCAAGGAGAAATAATCGCCCCACCCACAAGGATCAAGCCATGGACCTAATCGACGCCCTGCTCGGACTCCTGTGCCGGCTCGGATTTCATGATTTCCGGGTCATCGAGGCGACCTACGGCTTCGGCGACGCCGGTGATGTCGAAAAAATCGAATGCCGCCGTTGCGGCGTGGTGATGGTCCGCGAACAGAATTAAGAGAATAAGACTGCCGGCACCAGCCGCCCAGTGGATAGAATCTACCTTATGGTAGATTTTATCCACTAGCTGTGGATGTATTCCTCGAGTTGCTCGATCGTGTGTTGCTGTTCTTCGATAACGCTTTTAACCAGATCACCGATGGACACCATGCCGACCAAGACGCCGTCATCCAGAACCGGCAAATGGCGAATCCGCTTCCGGGTCATCACCGACATGCATTCATCGACGGTTTGTTCGGGCCTGACGAAGATGATGGGTTTCGCCATCACGTCGCGAACCGGCGTTTCCGGCGATGATTTACCCTTCAGGAAGACATTGCGGGCATAATCGCGTTCGGTGAACATGCCGACGGGATTATCGCCGTCCATCACCAACAGGGCGCCGACATCCTTGACCGCCATTTCCTTGATGGCACCGGATACGTTGTCGTCCGGGCTGACCGACCACACCCCGGGGCCCTTACTATCGAGCAATCGCTGTATTGTTGTCATCGGAGTATCTCCCTAAATCACATAAGACATTTCCGGGAACGCAAGAAGCGTTTGCTGTTTTGCCGCATTATACCTTGTTGGCGGCTTAAGGTGAAGCTGGGGTTCGGAGTCTTGCCGCTTATACCGCCTTGGCGCGGGCTTCGGCATTCTGCCAGTTGGCGAGCAAGCGCGACACCACGACCCGCATCAGATACATGCCAAACTTCGGATTTTGATAATAAAGCTGGATCATGTCGTTGTTGGTCAGCGTATAGAGATCACAATCGGTGACGCAGACCGCCGTGCTGGTGCGCCGGTTGTCCGGCGTGAAAGCGGCGATCTCCCCCAACACATCGCCGGGCCCGCAATCCACGCCAACCTCATCCAGGTGGATGGTGCCGTCCTTGATGACGATCATCCGGTCCGGCTTGTCACCCTTCCTGAACAGCACGCCGCCGGCATCCACGTGGTCCCGGCTCATATAGGGAATCAGGGCATTGAGGTTGTTGTCGCCCTCCATGGCATTTTGAATTTCCCGGACCAGCCGGATCATCTGCAATGTCCTAAAAGCATTGAGCGGCAGCAGCAGCGCGTGCAGCACCAGGGTCGGGTAGCTATCAACCAAAAAGCCGAAGAGCACGAAGCCGATGTTGCCGCCGAGGGCGCCGAGACGTAACGGGATGATGGTCTTTCGATACATGCCCCAGAGAGTCAGGCCGCCGCCGAAATAACCGATCAAATCGGCCCAGGGAACGGTTTCCATGGTCATGAGGTGGCCTCCTTTTGCCGGTTACGAGCGTTTTTCATAAGCTTTTCCCACCCCCTCTAACGCCCGGTGATCAAGGCCTGGCGCGTTTTTTCTAAAAAAAAGGCGGTTTTTTTCCATCAAAGTGACTGCGATCACTGCCCTACTATACCTTATGGCCTAAGATTACGCTTGAACATCGCGGGCGGGGGCCCCTTGCAACATCGGAGATCGAACCCCCCGGTTTCCCTCGAAAGGGCAAACCACCGGAAACGGTGGGACGCAAAACAACCGGCCTACGGCGAAAGCCACGGCGGCGGAGTTACCGAAAGGAGAAACGACATGTTTTACACATTCCAGACGCTGATCATCGAAACCTGGGATTCATGGTGCGGCCTGTTCTCGCCGCTGCCTTACGGGGATCCCTATATCGCCACCTTCATCCTCATCGCGCTGCTCGGCATGACCGTGAAATTGGTTGCCGGCGGAGAAACCGCATGAGCCGGCTGCGGCGGCCAGGCACGACAATACATGGAACATTATGAGGGGTATGTAACAATGTTGATGAACAACCTAGGTGAAATTTTAATGGCGGCCGGATTAATACTGGTCGCGGCGGCCGTCGTCATTCCCATGGTCATGGGCCGGGACAACGAAGACGACATGGTCGACTTTCTGGATTGATCCCGGCGACACCGGCAAGGTCTTTAATCCAGGGCACCCCATCCCTTGACAATTCGCTAAATTAGGCTTATATTCATGATTGCTCTTTTAAATCGTGAATATGAGGTAAAATAATCCTGTTTTGGCGCTGAATCCGGCTGAACGGGTAGGTATAACCGGGACATTTCGGGACATATCCGTACATTTCGGGACGTTTGTATGGGAGTTTTCCATAATGCCGGAAAGGCCGGAAACCGCCCTCCCCGTTAAGGACCTTTATCACTGATCTTCGGTATTGCCCTTGAATTTACAGGGAAAAAGTACGACTAAGGCGCAGCTCAAGGAAATCAAAGCGCATGAAATTCAAGACCATCGCCATCGTCGCCGCCATCGGCGAAGAAGCTCAGGCCGCCCTGGCAAGCCTGAACGGGCGTTATCCGACGGTTTCGCCGGACGACGCCGATATCGTTGTCGCGCTCGGCGGTGACGGCTTCATGCTCGAAAGCCTGCACCACCACATGCAGGGGAAAAAGCCGATCTACGGCATGAACCGGGGGTCTATCGGGTTCCTGATGAATACCTTCAACGAGGACGGCTTGCTGGAGCGCCTGGCCGCCGCGGAGCCGGTTGAGGTTCATCCGCTGCGAATGACGGCCACCGACACCGCCGGCGACGAACACCAGGCGCTGGCCATCAACGAAGTATCCCTGCGGCGCCAGACCCGTTTTGCCGCCAAGCTGGGGATCGAGGTCGACGGCATCCAGCGCATGGACGAATTGATCTGCGACGGCGCCCTGGTATCGACGCCGGCCGGGTCCACCGCTTATAACGTTTCTGCCTACGGCCCCATCCTCCCCATCGGCGCCGGCCTGTTGGCGTTGACGCCGATCAGCGCCTTCCGGCCGCGGCGATGGCGCGGCGCGCTGTTGCCCGAAACCGCCCAAGTCACCTTCGACGTGAAAGAGCCCGGCGTACGCTCCGTCAGCGCCACCGCCGACTTTACCGAGGTCCGGGACGTCGCCCGGGTCGGCGTTAGCCACGACACCTCGATCACCGTCACCTTGCTGTTCGACCCCGAACACGACCTCGAGGAACGCATCGTCAAAGAACAATTTTTGCCGTGACAAGAGGCCCCGGGGGCGCCCCCCGCACACCAAAAAACGGGCGCAGCCCGGACAGGGATCAAACAAAGAGTCTACCGGCGTTTTTGAAATTTAATCCAAAACTAGTTTTCGGGGCATTTCTGACGCTGGCGTTGAGCGCCGTCGGCGGGGCGCTGTTCGATTGGCTGACCATGCCGCTGGCGTGGCTGGTCGGGGCCATGGTCTTTACCACCATCGCGGCGCTGGCCGGGGCGCCGCTACAAAGCCCGGGGCGGTTGCGCCATCTGATGATCGGGGTGCTGGGGATCATGCTCGGCAGCTCCTTTACCCCTGACGTGATGGATAACGTCGGCCAGTGGTGGGTCAGCATGGTGACGCTGGTCACCTTCGTCATCGTCCTGACGGCGACGGTCGCATTGTTCCTGAACAGGATGGCCGGCTACGATCCGGTGACCGCCTATTTTTCCGCCGCCCCCGGCGGTTTCGCCACGATGGTGGTGATGGGCGCCGAAATGGGCGGCGATGAGCGCGATATCTCACTCGTCCACGCCATCCGCATCATGGTGACGGTGTTGGTGATTCCGTTCTGGTTCCGGTTCTACCAAGGCTATGTGCCGGGCGGCGCCGGCGGCATGACCGGGGTCGGCTCCATCAGCGATATCGCCGGTGTGGATTTCGCCATCCTGGCGGCTTGTGCGCTGGGGTACCCGTTGGCCAAGCTGTTCCGGTTTCCGGCCGCCGCCTTGTTGGGACCGATGATCCTTTCCGCCACCGTTCATCTCACCGGGTTGACCTCGGCGAAACCACCAAGCGAGATCGTCATCCTATCGCAGTTGGTGATCGGCGCCGGGTTGGGATGCCGTTTCGTCGGATTGCATGTGAAACGGGTCCTGAAGACGATGGTGCTCAGTGTCGGGGTGACGGCGTTCATGCTGGCGCTGGCCGCGGCCTTCGCCTTCGGGCTGTCTAGCATCACCGGGTTGGAGTTCCCGGCGTTGTGGCTGTCGTTCTCGCCGGGGGGGTTGGCGGAAATGACGCTGATCAGCCTGGCCATGGGCATCGACACGGCGTTCGTGTCGACCCATCACCTGGTCAGAATGTTGTTCCTGGTGATCGCCGTTCCGGTATTCTTCACGGTGTTCCGGAACCAACTCGGCGCGCCGGCCAAAAACAAATAGCCTTCTATCGGTGGTCGGCGCCGATCGCCGCGGTGACATCGGCGAAGCCGTCACCGGCAAGCAAGTCGGCCAGCTCGCGGTTGATGCGGTTGACCAAGCCGGGGCCTTCATAAACCAGCGCCGTATAAAGTTGCACCAGCGAGGCGCCGGCCCGGATCTTGGCATAGGCATCGGCGCCGGACGCGATTCCACCGACGCCGATCAACGGCAGGCGGCCTTGGGTGAGGCGATAAAAATCCGCCAGCACCCGGGTCGAAGGATCGAACAAGGGCCGGCCGCTGAGCCCGCCCTTCTCGTCCCGATTGGGATCGGCGAGACCCGCTGGGCGATCGATGGTGGTGTTGGTGGCGATCAGCCCGTCGAGATTTTGTTCCAGCGCCACCTCGACGATATCGCGTTTGTCGTCGTCGGTCAGGTCCGGCGCCACCTTTAGCAGCAAGGGGGGCGGGCCCGACGGGGCCACCGCCCTCAGTTCCGCCCTGACGGCGCCGAGAAGATCCGAAAGCTGGTCCCGGCTTTGCAGCGCCCTCAGACCCGGCGTGTTGGGCGAAGATACGTTGATCACCAGATAGTCGGCGAGCCCGGTCAAGGCTTTGACCCCGGCAGTATAATCGGCGGCGGCATCGTCACTAGCGGCGTTCTTGCCGAGGTTGACGCCGATCGGGCCCGGTCTTTTTCTAACCCCTTCCAGATTGCGGCGGAAGACGTCCATACCGGCACCGTTAAACCCCAATCGATTAATGACGGCGCCGTCACCGGCAAGCCGGAACAGCCTGGGCCTGGGATTGCCGGCCTGGGGTTTCGGCGTCACCGTCCCGGCCTCGACGAAGCCGAAGCCCTGGCCCAGCATGGCGCCGGCGACCTCGGCGTTTTTGTCGAACCCGGCGGCGAGACCGACCGGATTGGCGAAATCAAAGCCCCACAGGGTTTGCCGGAGACGGGGATCATCGATGGGCTTGGCGCTCGGCACCAGGCCATGCTTAAGCGCGAAAATGGCAAGGCCGTGGGCGGCCTCGGGATCCAAGTGGCTGAGCAGCGGCCAAATGAAAGCGTAGAGGCCGGTCATTCTCCGGCCTCCGGTCTCGATAAACCGGCAGGAAACCCGGATGGAAAGCGGTGCCGGCCGTCGTCCCCCAACGGCAAATCATCGACGCCGATCACCGCCGCCACGGGCAACGGGCCATAAAGATGCGGGAACAAGGCCCCACCCCTCGCCGGTTCCCATTTGAGGATATCGCCGAGAAGTTCGGGATCGACACTCAACAACACCAGCCCGGATTGTCCGGCGCGATGCTTGGCGGCGCTGGCGACGATCTGATCTTGGGTGGAAAAATGGATGAAGCCATCGACGGCGTCCTGGGAAGAGCCCGGATATTCACCCTTTGATTCTGCCGCCTGCCATTCGGCATGGGTGCACATGTGATAAATGGGCTGGCCAGGGCTCATTATTCGCTCACCATTCGACCTTCTCGCCGCCTTCCAGGATAAGGTCGTTGCCCTCGGCGATGGAAATGGCGCCCTCCTCGATTTCCGGGGGAACGTCCATGACAGGGTCTTCCTCGGGGACGTCCTCAGAAGGAGGCTCTTGAGGGGACTCTGGGTCGGTCTCTACCGGGGTATCCAAGGTGCCGAGACTTTCGGGCCCCGAGGCCTCGGCGGGAATGGCCGAAAAATCAAGAGCCGAATCCACATCGGCAGGTTGCCCCCCCGTCATCATTCCATTGACCCCGATGTGGCATAATTCACGGACCTCGGCGGCATTTAACGGGTCGGCGTAAATGGCGATGTCGTCCAGTTCACCATGAAAGAAATCACCGACGGTTTCGAGGGCATCGCCAGTCTCGGCGGCGCCGAATATCCACGGACTTTGGTTTCCGGTCAGACCGCCCGCATAATCATCGGCCCCGGCCAATTCACCATTCATATGGGCCTTGAGACCACTCGGCCCCCAGGTCAGGGTAACTTGATTCCACGCATTGGGGCCGAAGGATCCGCCGCTCACTGCATGGGCGCCTTCCGGTGATTGGATCAGGAATTCGAGCTCGGCGTTGTTGATCCTGAGCGCCAAGTGACCGGCGCCGCCGGGGGGTCCCTTGGCGGCAAGAGTCCCGGAACCGGTGGCAAAGGCGCTAAACCAAACCGTAAACGTGCCGCCGTGCAAAGTCATTTCGGTGCTATGGGGCGCTTCGATGTAATCGTCGATGCCGTCGAAACTGGCGATCGCCTCATAGGGGCCGCCGCTGTCTCTTGAACCGAAGACCCGCCCGGGGTGGCTGCCGATTTCGTCGACGGTGGTGTCCCCGGCGCCCTCGTCAAGCTTCCAATAGGCGATGGGCCGATGGCCGGATGTTGGGGCGGCGTCGATATCGGTGGCAACGATGGGTTCGAGGGGAATGTCGACATCGGGCCCGGGGTCGAGTTCAGGTGGCGGCGCGGGCTCCGTAATGGTTTCCGGTTCCGGCTCAGGCGGCGGCGCGGGCTCCGTAATGGTTTCCGGTTCCGACTTGCTGGAGGCATCTTCCTCCCGGTCTACCATCAGACTTCCCGATGCCACCAGGCTGTCCGCCGCCAACACCCCGATTCCGAGAAAGAAACCTCCACCTGTACCAGGCGGCAAATGAATGTTCAGCCCCTCCAGGTCCGCCGCCGAAAGCGCCCAGTTTCCATTGCCAATGTCGGTACCGGCCGACAACCGGGCGTCCACCGGCATGCCACTGATGAGAATGCGTAGGTCTTCGGGGGCATCGGCCGTTGAAAACCCGGTGTCTATGTCGAGCGCTATCGCCTCGCTTTCCGCTGCACCGGGTATAGGTTCTTCGTCAGGCGGAGACTGCGGCTCGGGCTCTACTACCGGGAGAGGCTCCGTTTGGGACTCCATTTCCGGTTCGTCAGACTCACCGGGAGGAGCCGGAACGGCCATGGCGAAAGCCGTGGTGGTGGTGCTAGTCGGGGGCGCCCCGGCCGCGTCATCGGTTTCCGGCCGGGTGACCACTGTGATCGACACGATAGTCTCACCGATGCCGCCGGCCGGCACCGTGTAGGTGAGCCCCTCCAGATCGGTTTCCGTCAGCGACCATATGCCGCCGCCGTTATCGGTACCGGCGGAAAGCCGTGCCGAAAGCGGCACCTTGGATATGGTGACGCTCAAAATCTCGGGTCCGTCCCCGCTGCCGAGGGCCCTTTTGATCTCCAACGAGAAAGAGGGTTCCCCGGTGCCTTCTGGTTGTTGAGCCATCATAAACACCCTGACTACAGACGGTTTGCGCTTCTGTCATGCATTTTCGCGCATTTTTCGCTTAGAGTCTTTCTGGTTAATAGCCATGAGGGGCGCCTCCGCGCTAGACTGTTTTTTTCTTTTTTGAGGATAAACCGTACCGATGCCGGAACATGCCGCCGTTCTTTTTGCCAATGACGCCTTCTATCTGGCCTTCGCGAACCGGGACCTCGACGCCATGGAGGACATTTGGGCCAGAGAAACGCCCATTACCTGTATTCATCCCGGCTGGGAGCCTTTATTGGGCCGCGATGAGGTCATGGAAAGTCTGGAAGCCATCCTCAACAATTCGCCGGCCACCAACATCACCTGCAAGAATCCGACGGCCCGGGTGTTTGGCGGTTTTGCCTGCGTCATATGCTACGAGGTTCTGGACCAGGGATTCCTGGTAGCGACAAACATCTTCGTGCATGAAGGCGGGCAGTGGAAGATAATCCACCATCAGGCCGGCGCGTCGCCGCCCCCGGAAACCATGGAAGACGATCCCTCCGACGTCATGCAGTAATACCTAGGCCACCATGAAAAAACTCAAGATGACCATCGGCGGCGTTGAAATCACCGTCGAGCTGTTCGATACCCCGACCGCCGAGCTCATCCATCAGGCGCTTCCCTTTTCATCCCAAGCCCGCACCTGGGGCGAGGAAGTCTATTTCGACACCCCCGTCCGCACCGAGCCCGAAACCGACGCCCGCGATGTCGTCGAGGCCGGTGAGTTGGCGTTCTGGCTGGCCGGCAGCGCCATTGCCATCGGATTCGGGCCGACCCCGGTTTCCCAAGGCAACGAAATCCGGCTGGCCTCGCCATGTAACATCTGGGGCCGCGCCGTCGAGGATGTGCGCGGACTTAGCCAAGTCCGGGACGGTGCGCCGATCACCGTCGAGGCGCTTTAACCATGCCCCGTATTACCCAACTCAACGACGCGCTCTACGATTACATGCTTTCCATATCACTGCGCGAGCCCGACGTGCTTCGCCGATTGCGCGAAGACACCGCCACCCGGCCCCGGCACGGCATGCAGATCAGTCCCGATCAGGGCCAGTTCATGGCCCTGCTGGTGGAACTCATCGGCGCCAAGATGTGCCTGGAAATTGGCACCTTCACCGGCTATTCGGCGCTTGCCGTGGCGATGGCGCTTCCCGATGACGGAACGCTGATCGCGTGCGACATCTCCGAGGAATTTACCGCCCGCGCTAAGCCCTTCTGGGAGGAGGCCGGCGTCGCCGGGGAAATCGATTTGCGCATCGGCCCGGCGCTCGACACCCTGGACGGGCTAATCTCCGAGGGGGCAAAAGGCAGCTTCGATTTCACCTTCATCGACGCCGACAAACCCAACTACCAAGGCTATTTCCAGCGCGCCCTGGATCTCATCCACCCGGGCGGCCTGATCCTGATCGACAACATCTTTTGGGGCGGCAGCGTCATCGATGCCAGTCACGACGACGATAACACCGAGGCCGTCCGCGCCTTCAATAGGGCGCTCGCCAACGACCCCCGCATCAGTATCAGCATCATCCCGATCGGCGACGGCCTGACCCTGGCCCGCAAGCGTTAGCGCTCGGGATTTGCTTATTTCACGCAAATGCGTCGTCGTGGATGTTTCACATCCGCTCGGGATTTGCTTTATTTATTCTTCCAATCGGGCGGGCGCTTGGAGGCGAAGGCGTCCATGCCTTCCTTCTGGTCTTCGGTGGCGAAGGTGGAATGGAACAGGCGACGCTCAAAGCGAATGCCTTCGGCCAGCGTCGTCTCTTCCGCCCGGTTGATGGATTCCTTGACCATCATCGCCGCCGGCAGCGACATGGCGGCGATCTTGGCCGCCGTCTTCAGGGTTTCCTCCAACAAATCATCGGCGGCAACGACGCGGCTGACCAGTCCGGCGCGCTCGGCTTCCTCGGCGTCCATCATGCGCCCGGTCAGGCACATGTCCATGGCCTTGGATTTACCGACCAGACGCGTCAGCCGCTGGCTGCCGCCGGCGCCGGGAAGAACGCCCAGGGTGATTTCCGGTTGCCCGAATTTGGCGGTATCGGCGGCGATAATGAAGTCGCACATCATCGCCAATTCACAGCCGCCGCCAAGCGCATAGCCCGCCACCGCCGCAATCACCGGCTTGCGGCACCTCGTCACCCGTTCCCAATTGCGGGTGATGAAGTCATCCAGATAGGCATCCATGTAGCTTTTGGACTGCATCTCCTTGATGTCGGCGCCGGCGGCGAAGGCCTTCTCGGAACCGGTTATGACGATGCAGCCGATTTCGGCGTCGGCCTCGAAATCGTCCAACGCCGCCGTCAACTCCTCCATCAAGGCGTCTGATAACGCATTCATGGCCTTCGGGCGGTCAAGGGTAACGATGCCGACTCCGCCGTTTTTCTCGGCGGTTATGGTTTTATAAGTCACGCCTATCCTCTTTTCTTATTTGTTAAAACTTAAAGCGCATCGGACCCCGTTTCACCGGTCCGGATGCGCATCGATTGGGCAACATCGAGGATGAAGATTTTGCCGTCACCGATCTTGTCGGTGTTGGCGGCGTCGCGGATGGTTTCCATCACCCGTTCCACATCGTCGTCGTCGATGACGATATCGATCCGCACCTTGGGCACGAATTCGATTTCGTATTCGGCGCCACGATAGATCTCCGTCTGCCCTTTCTGACGTCCGAAGCCCTTGGCTTCCGACACCGTCAGCCCCTGCACCCCCAATTCGGTCAGGGCTTCGCGCACGGCATCCAGCTTGAACGGTTTGATAATGGCCATTACCAGTTTCATGGCTGTTGCTCCTCTTTTTTTTGTTTCCCGGTCAGGCCTCCGGCCTTCCTCGCCTCTTTTCTTTTAAAGGTCATAGCGTGTACCCGCTCTCACCATGAGCGGCAACATCCAGCCCTTCGGTGATTTCATCTTCGCTGGCCCGAAACCCAACCATCGCCATCGTCACCTTGACGATAACGAACGTCAACGCCGCCGACCAAACGACGGTGGCGACGACGCCGATCGCCTGGACGCCGAGCTGCTGGCCCATGCCGACGCCTTCGGCCAGTCCGCCGCCGCCGAGCGCGGCGACGCCGAACACCGCCGCCAACAAGGTGCCGGTAACACCGCCGACGCCGTGAACGGCGAAGACGTCAAGGGAATCGTCGATTTTCCAGGTGCTCTTGACCAGGCCGACCGCCCAATAACAGATAAACCCGCCGGCAAGGCCGATACACAAGCCGCCCAACGGCCCGACATAGCCCGACGCCGGTGTGATCGTCGCCAGACCCGCGACCATGCCGGTAATGATGCCGACCAGAGAAGGCTTGCCGAATTTCACCCATTCGATTCCCATCCACACCAACGAGGCGGTGGCCGCGGAAATATGGGTGACCAGCATCGCCATGCCGGCGGAGGTGTCGGCGGCCAAGGCGCTGCCGGCGTTAAAGCCGAACCACCCGACCCACAACATCGCCGCCCCAATCATCGACAAGCCCGGATTGTGGGGGGGCCGGAGCCCGGTAGGAAAGCCCTTGCGGGTGCCTAACAAGTAGGCCAGCACCAGTGCCGACGTGCCGGCGGTTGCGTGGACCACCAGGCCACCGGCAAAATCCATGATCCCCATCCCGGCCAGAAATCCGCCGCCCCAGACCCAATGGGTCACCGGTGCATAGACCAGGATCAGCCACAGGCCGCTGAACACCAGCACGGCGCCGAACTTGATGCGTTCGGGGTAGGCGCCGACGATCAGCGCCGGGGTAATGATGGCGAAGGTCATCTGGAACATGAAGAAGACGCTTTCGGGGATATCGCCGCTGAGCGTGTCCTTGCCGACGCCGGAGAAGAATGCTTTCGAGAGCCCGCCGACGATGGGAGTGCCCTCGGCGAACGCCAGGCTATAGGCCCCTACCAGCCACAACACCGACACCAGGCAGGCAATGGAGAAACAATGCATCATCACCGACAGCACGTTTTTCGATTGCACCAGACCGGCATAGAACAACGCCAGGCCCGGCAGCGTCATGAATAAAACCAACGCCGTCGATGTTAAAATCCAGGCCGTGTTGCCGTCGTTTAATTCCGCCGCCTGGGCCGCGCTCGGCAGCAACCAGACCAAGCCCGCCAGCGCCATGGCAAGCCCGTTAAATCCAAATCGTTTAAACACTGTTCCTCTCCCCCATTGTCGAAGCACACTCAATCGACGCCCCCCGAACCGGTGTCACGCCGGCCCCTTGGGGCACCGCCAATTTATTTATCTGAAGGGTCCCAGCCCCCCATCCCAAGCCGCCTTGACGGCGATCCCGTAATTCGTTTTTCAAGTCGCCCGGCACAATGACTCGAATCCGGTTTCGTTGCAATTGATGATCGCGACGGCGGATTGGTCCTCCCCCAAAAAAGTGGTCCACCGTTATAGTTAGTAAACGGAGGATCAGAAATGGCGAACAGACGTCCCAAACCCGAAGAAATAGTGACGAAGTTGCGGCAGGTTGAAGTTCTTGTCGGGCAAGGAATGAAGCG
>DASCOC010000108.1:0-3348 GCA_036011805.1 Rhodospirillales bacterium | reverse complement strand
CTGTTTGTTCGTGTCGGACAAGGTACCCCGGCACCGTGGGACCCACCAAAAAACCTAGTCGTTCGCGGGCCTTATCGGCATGTCAGAAATCCGATGATTTCGGGCGTGCTGTTTATGTTGCTGGGCGAAGCGTTGATTTTTCAGTCCTGGCCGATCGGCGGGTGGGGGGTGATATTTTTCGCCACCAATTCTGTTTACTTTCCCCTCAGTGAGGAAAAGGCGCTGGAGCGCCGGTTTGGCAGCGATTATCTGGCGTTCAAGGCGAACGTACCGCGTTGGCTTCCCCGCCTGACCGCCTGGCGACAGTCGGAGGAGAGAGGCCAGTCCGACGGTTAAGGGATTTTCAGGCCAAGCCGTCGTTGGTCGTATTCTTGTTGACCGGCGCCAAAAAAGTTCCGGGCCCCTGGGGAAGGGGCCCGGTGGGAGTGACAGAGAGAGTTGGGAGAGACAGGGAGAGTTGGAAATCTTTTAATCTCTTGAGGATGATAATGGCTTTCTTTTCCGGTTTTCACAGTGACGGTGGTCACAGCCGGGGATTATTTTTAAAATTCGCCGAAAATGGCCGATTTATGGGAATTTCCGGGGGCCGTGGACGGGTGTCTAAAATGGCGGAATGGGCTAAAGTCAGGGTATGAACTTGGAAATGGGAACAGGGATGGAATTCCAGATGTGGGCGGTTTACGCCTTCATCCTGGTCGGCTTGGTATTTTATGTGTTCGAGCGTGCCGCCATGGAGGTGACGTCGCTCGGTATTATTTGCGCCTTATTGATTTTTTTCCATTTCTTCCCCGTCATTACCGATGGCGCCCCGGCGCTGACCCCTGGGCGAATTCTTCAGGGCTTTGCCAATCCCGCGTTAATCACGGTTTTGGCGCTTTTAGTCATGGGCCAAGGCATGGTCCGGACCGGGGTCCTGGACCGGGGTGCAAACTTGTTATTGGGCGTCGGCGGCGGTAGCCACCTGATCGTTCCGCTGCTGTTGATCCTGGTGGCGGCGATGGCGGTCAGCGCGTTTCTAAATAACATCCCGGTTGTCGTTATTTTTATTCCGATCATGCAGGCCCTGGCCCACCGATTCGGACGCTCCGCCTCAAAGCTGATGATTCCCTTGAGCTACGCCGCCGTGTTGGGCGGGATGACGACGCTGATCGGCTCATCGACCAACCTTCTCGTCAATTCGGCGCTTATCGAAGTCAAGGCGGCGCCGTTCGGATTTTTCGATTTTTCCATTCCCGGCCTGGTGATGGCGTCGGTGGGGCTTGTCTATGTGATTTTGATCGCGCCCCGGCTGTTGCCCGATCGCGCCGGCATGGCCGACAGCATGGTCGACGGCGACGGCAAGCACTTCGTCGCCCAGATCACCGTAACCGCGGAATCCGAATTGGTCGGCAAAGATGCGCCGGGGGGGTATTTTTCGGTGCTGCCGGATAAAACCCTTCGCCTGGTGCAGCGCGGCGAGCAGGCCATTCTGCCGCCGTTCGAGGATTTCACCGTCCGTCCTGGCGATGTCCTGGTGGTGTCGGCGACCCGCAAGGCGCTGGGCAAATTCCTGGCAGAGGATCCTGGGTTGTTGTATCCGGATTTGGAGGAAGACCGCGATGTCCCCGGACAAGTGACGTCGGGCGGCCGGTGGCTGGAAGGCGGCCAAGCGCTTGCCGAAGTTATGGTCGCGCCGGCGTCCGGTCTGGCCGGCCTGACCCTGCCGCAAATCGGCTTTCGCTATAAGACCCATTGCATTGTGCTCGGCCTGCAGCGCCGATCCAGAATGGTCCGCGAACGCATCACCGGGGTCCGCCTGCGGGCCGGTGACGTGCTGTTGGTCCAGGGCCAGCCGGACGACATCGCGGCGTTGAAGCGTCTCCGCGACGTGGTCTTGTTGGAATGGTCGGCAGAGGAGTTGCCGGCGCTGGACCACGCCAAACGGGCAACCCTAATTTTCATAACCGTCCTCTCGCTTGCGGCCTCGGGCCTGGTGCCGATTGTGGTGGCGGCGCTCACCGGTGCTGCGGCGATGGTGGTGGTGGGGGTGTTGAATGTGCGCCAGGCCTTTCAGGCCGTGGATCCCAAAATCGTCACCACCATCGGGGCGGCCTTGGCGCTGGGCGTTGCCTTGCAGGAAACCGGCGGCGCCAGATACATCGCCCAGGGGCTGGTGACGGCGCTGGGGGACGCCAGTCCGGCGACCATCCTGTCGCTGTTTTTCCTGTTGGTGGCCGGACTATCCAATATCATCAGCACCAAGACCGCCGCCGTTTTGTTCACCCCGATCGCGGTCGACTTGGCGTTGGCGTTGGGCATCCAGCCGCAAATTTTCGCCGTCGCCGTGGTCTTCGCCGCCAACTGCTCGTTTGCCTCGCCGTTGGGGTACCAGACCAACCTGTTGGTGATGGGTCCTGGGCATTATAAGTTTATCGACTTCGTCCGCGCCGGGACCCCCCTGATCATATTGATGTGGATTGTGTTCTCGCTATTCGCGCCCTGGTATTACGGGATATAGCCGGGGGATTTAAGCGGTTCTAAGCAGGCTTGCCGGTGATGAACTTGTTCAAAAACCCGGCCATTTTCTCCAACGGCAGCACCGCGCTGCAGACGCCGGCCACTGCGACGGCCCCGGGCATGCCCCAGACGACGCTGGTTTCCTCGTCCTGGGCGATGATGGTACCGCCGGCCTCGGCGATTTCGGCGGCGCCTGCTTCGCCGTCGCTGCCCATGCCGGTCATTATTGCAGCCAGCGTATTGGCGCCGAAGATGTTGACGGCACTCTTGAACAAGGGATCAACCGACGGGCGGCAGTAATTCACCGGCGGCCCTTGATTATTGCGGATGCGTACCGTGTCCCCGTCTTTTTCAATGACCATGTGGTAATCCCCCGGCGCCATATAAGCATGCCCGGCTTCGATGATGTCTCCGTCCTTGCCCTCGGTGCACGTCCAGCCGGAGTTTTTGGTGATATTATCGGCCAAGGTGGCGGTGAAGATGGGCGGCATGTGCTGGGTAATGAGGACCGGCACCTTCACCGATGTGGATAGGGCCTTGAATAAGGTCAGCAACGCCTGCGGCCCCCCGGTGGAACTGCCGATAACGAGGATTTTCGGCGCCGCCTCGGATTCCTTGCGAAGCTGGATGGGCTGGGCCGGGGTGCGAACCGGCACTTTTTTTGCCAGCCGTTTTCCGGCCCGCCGCCGCGCCATGCCGAGGCCGTCAACCAATTCACCCAGGTTGTGTTGAAAGACGGCTAGGCTTGAATCCTTGGTATAACTTGCCGGCGTTTGCAGGAATTCGGCGGCGCCGCGTTCCAAACCCTCAATGCCGGTCTTGATATTGGTGAAATTGAGGGTCGAGATCTTG
>DASCOC010000107.1:0-8321 GCA_036011805.1 Rhodospirillales bacterium | reverse complement strand
GCGCCGGCGGCGCGGCCGAACACGGCGCCCGACATTAACCCGGTGCCGCCCGGATAGTTGAAATAGAACAAGCCGCCGACCAGTTCCCCTGCGGCATAGAGGCCGGGGATCGGCATGCCTTCTGAATCGATGACGTGGCCTTCGGTGGTGATCTTGAGGCCGCCGAAGGTAAAGGTGATGCCGCCGGTGATGGCATAGGCCTCATACGGCGGCTCATCCAAGGTATTGGCCCAGTGCGATTTCGGCACCTCCAGGCCTTCCGTGCAGCGTCCGTCCAAGACCGCCGGGTTAAACGGGATGTCGGTCCTGACGGCGGCGTTGTAGGCCTCGACTTCCTTGATGAATGCGTCGGCATCGACGTCATCCAGCTTGGCCGCCAGTTCCTCGATGGTGTTGGCGGTGACCTTGGTCACCTGACGGATACGGTATTCGTCGCGCAGCATGTCGATGACCTTCCCGTCGAACACCTGCCAGGCGAACTGGCCCGGCTGGTGAAGAACCACGTGGCCGTATTTGGCATAGGTGTAGTTGCGGAAATCGGCGCCCTCATCGACAAACCGCTTACCGGTGGCGTTGACCATGATGCCCAAGGGGTAGCTGTGTTTCTGAAAATTATCGCCAACCGCCAAATCGCCGAAGGGCGGCGCGTTCCTGTCCCAGCCGACGGCGTGGCACCCAGACCAGTTGCCCGTCGACATGGCGCCGATGTCGAGTGCCATCTTGATGCCGTCGCCGGTGTTGTAGCGGGTGCCGCGCACCGGGGCCAAATCCCAGCCGGGGCCGAGGTAGCGGGTGCGCCATTCCGTATTGGACTCGAACCCGCCCGACGCCAGGACCACGGCATTGGCGCGCACATCAAAAATATCATTGCCTTCGCGGGCGACGACCCCCTTGACCACGCCGGCCTCAACGATCAGCTCAATCGCCCGGGTTCCGTAGGCGATCTCGATGCCGTCGGCTTCGATGGCGGTCAGCAGCGCGTCGACCAGTCCCGGCCCGCCGCCCCAGGTTTCCAGGCACAGCCCGCCATAGAACTTGAACCGGCCATCGACCTTGAATGCCTGACGGCCATATGACGGCTGAAACTTGACGCCTTTGGAGCCCATCCAGACCAGGGTGTCGAAGCTGTTATCGACCAGCATTTCGACCAGATCCGGATCGGCCCGGTAGCGGGTCACGCGGGCCATGTCGTCGAAATATTCCTCGCGGCCGTAGGTGCCGAAATCGGTGTTTTTAATTTCTTCTTCGTTGAGGTCCGGCATCACCTTCAGCAAATCATCGAGACCCTCATGGGCGAAGCGGATGGCGCCGGCGGTATAACGGCTGTTGCCGCCGCGCTCGTCATAGGGTGCGCGTTCCAACACCAGCACCTTGGCGCCCTGTTCCCGCGCCGCCAGCGCCGCCGTCAGCGCCGCGTTTCCGGCGCCGACCACGACAACATCGGTTTTGCGTCCGCTCACTTGTTCAACATCCTCATCAAAGCCCTGTTACAATGCATCCGGGCCCAATATTGACCCTGCCTTAGTGGATTGTATACAATTTTTTAGGCGCCAGAAAGACGGCAATAGTAAGGAAACCCCTACGTGTCCAAAGCAACATCCACCACCGCAGACGTGATGGCGCAATACTTCCGCGCCGCCGGCATCAGCCATATTTTCGGCCTGCCCGGCGGCCAGAATATCGAGTTCATGGAGGCGGCCCGCAAACAGGGCCTGGAATTCGTGCTGGCCAGACGCGAGGGCACGGCGGCGTTGATGGCCGACGCGGCGGGCCAATTGACCGGCCGGCCCGGCGTCTGCATGTCGACGCTGGGACCGGGATCGACCAATCTGGTCAACGGCGTCGCCAACGCGCTGTTGGACCGCTCGCCGATGATTGCGGTTTCAGGCCAACTGGGAACACGGCTGGAATCCACCTTCACCCATCAAAAGGTCGATCAGCTGGCGATTTTTACCCCGATCAGCAAGTGGGCGACGAAAATCGGTCCCGACGACGCCGCCTCAGTGATGCGGCGCGCGCTTCGATTGGCAGTGGCGGAACGCCCCGGCCCGGTGCACCTGACCTTGAACGCCAATTACGCCAAGGCCGAGGCCACCGACACGGCGGTGGCCCTGCCGCCGATGACGGCGTCGGCGGATTGGACGCAGGTTGCCCACTCGGATTCAACTGCCGACCCGGTAAAGCGGCTGCAACAGGCGAAGCGGCCGATCGTGTTGGTCGGCATGTCGGCAATGCGGGGCGGCGCCGGGCCGTCGTTAACGGCGTTTGCCGAACGGCTCGGCTGTCCGGTGGTGACCTCGCCCAAGGGCAAGGGCACCCTTGCCGAAGATCATCCCTATTTCGCCGGCACCGTCGACATGGCCTGCAACAAGGTGATCTGGGAATTCCTTAGCACCGCCGATTTGATCCTGGCGGTCGGCTTCGACGCCGTCGAACTGATCAAGCCGTGGCAGTTGGACGTGCCGGTGATCCATATCGACACCGTCGCCAATACGGACCAGGTCTACCCCGCCGAGATCGAACTGATCGGCCCCATCGGCGCGATTCTGGATGCGCTGGCCGACGGTAGCGAGGCCGGAGCCAAGTGGCCGGAAGCCGATATCAAGGCGCACCGCGACGCGATCCGGGATCTCTATTATTCGGGCCGCCAGGACGGCAAGCTCAACCCCACCGATGTGGTCGACGTGGCGCGCGCCGCCTTTTCCAAGGACACCCTGATCACCACCGACGTCGGCTCGCATAAGCTGCTGATCGGCCAGGGCTGGGAAACCTATCAACCCGGCGGCGTGATGATGTCCAACGGGCTGTCGTCCATGGGCTTCGCGCTTCCCGGCGCGATTACCGCTTCCATGCTCGACCGCGAGCGCAAGGTGGTCTGCTTCACCGGCGACGGCGGCCTGGCGATGGTCCATGGCGAGCTGCAACTGGCGTCGGAAATGGGCTTGGGGCTGGTGATCGTGGTCTTTTGCGACGGCTCCATGAACCGCATCGAATTAAAGCAGATGCAGCTCGGCTATCCTTCCACCGGCACCAAATTTAAGCAATCCGACCTGGTCGGCATGGCCCAAGCCGTGGGCTGCGATGGCGAGCGGGCGGAAACGCCGAAGGCACTGGAAGACGTGCTCGCCCGCGCCGCTAACCCCGGTGGCTTGAACCGGCCGTTGCTGGTCGAAGCCAGTATCGACCCGACCCAATACGAAGTACAATTCTGAGGGAAGTAAATTATGGTTCTTCAACGTTTCGCCGACTACGCCGCCGGGCTGATGGCCGACGACCTGCCGGAAGCCACCATCCACGCCGCCAAGCGCGCCGTCATCGACTGGTTCGCATCGGCCTTGCGGGGCGGGCTTGAGCCGCCGGCGACGTTGTTGACCGAGGCGTTCTCCGACGCCACCGGCGCCGCCATTTTGTATCCGTCCGGGCGCAGCACCGATGCCCGCACCGCGGCGCTGATCAACGGCGCGGCGTCGCATACCATCGAATTCGACGATATCTACCGCGATGGCCTCTACCATCCCGGCGCACCGGTGATCTCGGCGGCGCTGGCCCTGGCCCAGGCCAAGGGTTTGAGCGGCAAGGGGTTTTTGCTGAGCGTCATCGCCGGCTATGAGGTCTCCAACCGCATGGCCGTTTGCGTCAACCCGGCCCATTACGAATACTGGCACACCACCGCCACCATCGGCACCTTCGGCGCCGCGGCGGGCGCGGCCAAGGTGTTGGGGTTGGATGCCGACCGCATGGCCCATGCCATGGCCAACGCCGGCACCATGGCCGCCGGCCTGCAACAGGCCTTTCGCGGCGAAGCCATGGCCAAGCCCATGCACGCGGCCCACGCGGCTGAGGTCGGCGTCACCCTGGCGCTGGCGGCGAAGCACGGCGTTACCGGGGTCCTGGACATCCTGGAAGGCCCGCGCGGTTTCGGCGCCGCCATGGGCAATGATCCGGACTGGGACGCCGCCGCCGATGAACTCGATAAATCCTTCACCATCGAGCGCACGACGTTTAAGAACCACGCCGCCTGCGGCCACACCCACGCCGCCATCGACGGGGTGCTGGCCTTAAAGGCCGAGCACGGCCTGAAACCCGATGACATTGCCCGCATCCGCGTCGGCAGCTTCCAGAAGGCCGAGGAAATTTGCGGCAACATGAACCCGCAAACCATCTTCGAGGCTAAGTTCTCGCTGGCCTATTGCGCCGCCATGGCGATCCGCGAAGGCCGCGTCCGCCTGGATGCGTTCTCATCCGACCTGCTTGAGGACCAGGACCTCCGGGATTTAATCGCCAAGGTCGAGGTCAGCGTCGATGCCGACATCGACGCCGAGTTCCCCCTGCGCCGCGCCGCGCAAGTTTCCATCGAGACCACGGCTGGCGAAACGTTTGAGCATTATTCGCCGACCCGCAAGGGCGACCCGGACAATCCGTTGAGCGACGACGAGCTGGCGGACAAGTTCCTCGAGATTACCAATCCGGTACTCGGCGACGACGGCGCGGCGGCGTTTCTGGACCAGCTGTGGCGGCTCGACGAGACGGAAGACCTTTGCGCCCTGCCGCTGACTCCGATCAAAGCCAGCGCCGCTCAATAAACTACCTTACATCCCGCCTGTCTACATCCCGCGTGGGCCGCCCTTGACCATTTTGGCCTCGGCCTCAAGCTCGTCGCGGTGGCGTTCGATCAATTCCTCGATCACCGTCGCCACCGATTGGCAACGGTCGCGCAACTTGACCTTGATGCCGTGGGAAGACTTGGCGACATTGGCAAACTCCCGCGCCAAAGAGACATTTGACAGCATTTCAAAGGTCTCTCCATTAACGTAGATGGTGGTGGCGACGACCGGGTCCCCAGGCTTGCAGCCATAGCCCAAGCGTCCACGCGGCGAAGACGTTGCCTTTTTCATCAGCATTGATTTCACCTTCCCGAAACCTATTGGGGAGTTTGCCCTACGCTAGCGCCAGCGTCGTTGACCGGGATCAAGCGGAACGTTTATTTCTTGATTTCCGCCACCACCGCGTCACCCACCCGGGCGGTTTTGGCGGTGCCGCCGAGGTCGGGGGTATGGTTGGCGGCATCGGCGAGGACCGCGTCGACGGCGGCATCGAAGGCGGCGGCGGCCTTGGTCAAATCCTCCCGGCCGTGGCGTGCGCCCAGCCAATCCAGCAACATCGCCGCCGAGTTCATCAGCGCCACCGGATTGCCAATGCCCTGGCCGGCAATATCCGGCGCCGAGCCGTGCGCGGCCTGGGCGACGCCGTGATCGTCGCCGGCATTGACCGACCCGCCCAGGCCCAAGCCGCCGGAAAGTTCGGCGGCTTCGTCGGACAGGATGTCGCCGAACATATTGGTGGTGACGACGACATCGAAGGCATCGGGGGTGCGCACCAGCAACGCCGCCATGGCGTCGATGAGGACTTCGTCCAACTCGACATCCGGATGGTCCTTGGCGACGTCGCGAACTTCGCCCAGGAACAGCCCTTCGGACACTTTCAAGACATTGGCCTTGGTCACCACCGTCACTTTGTTGCGGCGGCGTCCGGCCAGTTGGAAGGCGGCTTCGGCGATACGGCGGGAGCCCTGGCGGGTGATCTTGCGCACCGCCAGGGCCACGTCCTCGGTCGGCATGAACTCGCCTGAGCCCAGGAACATGCTGCGGTCGGCATAAAAGCCTTCGGTGTTTTCCCGGGCGATCACCAAATCCATGGCCGGCGTCATTGCGGGCACGCCATCGCGGGCGCGCGCCGGGCGGATGTTGGCGAAAAGGTCCAGTTTCAGGCGAATGGTCGCGGACGGGTTGATGCCACCCTCAATCGGGGGCGGATAGGCGTAGGTATCGGCGGGGCCCAAGATGACGCCGTCGGACGCCTTGACTTCCTCCATCACCGCGTCGGACAGGGTCGAACCTTCGGCCGCATGCGCCGCCAGGCCGATGGCGCGTTCCACCAGGGTAAGCTTGAGGCCGAACTTTTCGTCCAGCGCCTCCAGCGCCGAAACCGTTGCCGCCATGATTTCCGGGCCGATGCCGTCGCCGGGCAGGATCAGGATTTTCACGATGAACCCCCTTGCGCATCTACAGCCGGGGCGGCGGCGAAATTGCGGAACCGGGTGGTGCCGTCGCGTTCGATCTGGTCGCTCAACCCGACCTCCCAAGTCAAATAGGTTTGCATGGCGTCCTCGTTTCCTTCGTCCAGGTCATAGGGCCGGTACCAGACATCAACCGGCTCATCCAAGGCGTCCTTGAAGCCCTTGGCCAGGGGCAGGCCGGCGTCGACCCAGGCCGCGGTGCCGCCCGCCAAGATCTTTACATCGCGGCCACCCGCCTTTATCCCCTGGGCCGCATCCGCCGCCGCCAACCGGGCCAGAACCCCATCCGGCGACGTCAGCACGATCTTGACCCCCCGGAAATAGCGCCGGGGATGGCGTCCAGGTTTCCCGGTAAATTGGCGCGGATGGCGAAACGGCTGGCCGGAATGTGGCCCTTGCGGTGATCGCGGCTGTCGGTCAAATCGACGACGATGGCGCCGCCGCCGACCATCAACGCCGCCAGGTCCTTCGGTGATACCAATTCCGGCGTCGCCTCGCCCAGGCCGAACACCTGCGGATGGTGCGGGCCCTCAACCAGCGGCCCGCAGTTCAGCGCATCGGCGAGGACATAGGTGTCGCTCCACCCCATCTGGATCAACCACGACGCCGTCATTGTCGCGCGCACGCCATTATCATCGACCAGCACCAGACGCGCGCCCTTGACCCCGACATAACGGTCCGTCGCCTGCACCAACTGGCCGCCCGGCGCCGGTTTGGCGTCGGCAAGGTGGCCGGCCTCGAACTCATCGCCGTCGCGGACATCGAGCACATAAAGCGTGCGGTTTTTATCCGCCCGCCATTGATCGAGCGTGGCGGCGTCGATTTCGGGGACCTCGAACCGCGCAGCAATGCCGTCGGCGCAATCCAAGGCGCGCTTGAGGCCGCCCGAGGACAGCGCCGGAAATGATTGCGTCTGTCCCCGGGCCAATTCCAGTCCGGCCAGATGCCAGCCCATGGTGCCGTTTTCCAGCGCCACGACGCGATTTTTTATCCCGGCATTGATCAGCGACTGGGCGCCGATGATGGAACGCGTCCGCCCGGCGCAATTGACGACGACGGTGGTGTCGGGCCTCGGCGCGATATCGTGAATGCGCAGCGCCAGTTCGGCGCCGGGAACATCGATGCCGCCGGGAATGGACATGTTTTCGAACTCGGGCATGGGGCGGCTGTCGACGATGACCAGATCATCGCCCCGGTCTTTCATCGCCTGCAGCTCGGCCGCCGGGATATGCGGGGTCTCGAAGTTGATCTCGATGAATTCACCGAACGCCTTGGACGGCACGTTGACGCCGGAAAAGACTTCGAACCCGGCCTCGGCCCAGCCTTGCAGCCCGCCTTCAAGATAGGAAACGTCGCTATAGCCGAAACGCGACAGCCGTTCCGCGCCCAGGGTAATCAGGGGATCGTCTTGCTGCCCACCGGCGCACAGCACGATGGGCACATCGCGCCGCGGCACCAGATCATCACAGGTCAGCTCCAGCCGGCTCAGCGGCATCGGCACCGCGAACAGCAGGTGGCCGTCACCGAAGGTGCCTTCTTCGCGCAGGTCCAGCAACGCCAGTTCCTCCCCGCTCACAATCATCGCCTTGAGGTCGATGGCGGCAATCGGATTGGGGGGGGATATGCTCACAACCCTTAACTCAATTTGTTTTTGAGGTGCGGCATCAGTCCGCCATCGGCGATCATCGCCATCAGGTGGCCGGGCAGCGGCTCACAATCCAGGGTTTCCCCGGTGCTCAGGTTTTCGATCTTGCCCTTGAGCGCATCGACGCGCAGCTCATCGCCGGTGGTAATCCGCTCAACGTCTGCGCAAACCAGTGCAGGTACACCGAAATTCAAGGTATTGCGGTAAAAAATCCGGGCGAAGGACTTGGCCAGCACGGCGCGGATACCGAGTAATTTTAGATGCAGCGGCGCTTGTTCGCGGGAAGACCCGATGCCCATATTGTTGCCGGCGACGAAAATATCGCCGGTCTGGACGGCGCCGGCGAAATCCGGGTCCAGCGGCTCCAAGCAGAACTTGCAGCCTTCCTCGGCCTCCATGTTCTTGTAGGAATGGATCGGCGCCAACTGGTCGGTGTCGATGTTATCGCCGTAGACCCAGGCGCGGCCTGTTTCCTGAGAACTACTCATAGCAACTCCTCGGATCAGTAATCTCTCCGGTGACGGCGGCGGCGGCGACCGAATAGGCGGAACCCAGATACAGCTTCGAGGATTTCGCCCCGGCGCGGCCGACGAAATTGCG
>DASCOC010000106.1:0-3625 GCA_036011805.1 Rhodospirillales bacterium | reverse complement strand
CCACCGCTGCCCTTGGTATCGAGCATGGTCATGGCGCTGTTGAAGCCCTGCAGGACGACCTCGGTGGAATAGCGCTTGATGCCGTCTTTTTCATAATCGCGGGTCTGTAGCGACCCTTCGATATAGACCTTTGAGCCCTTGCGCAGATATTGCTCGGCGATATTGGCCAAGCCTTCGCTGAAGATCACGACCCGGTGCCACTCGGTCTTTTCCCGACGCTCACCGGTATTTTTATCTTTCCAGGATTCCGAGGTGGCGACCGAGAAGTTGACGATCTTGTTGCCGGCCTGGGATTGCCGCACCTCGGGGTCGCGCCCCAAATTGCCGACCAAAATGACTTTATTGACTGACCCTGCCATGGGTACTCCTTCAGTTTATTGCCCGGTGGGATCAATAATTCCGGGCCTCTGGACGTTTAGCCCCTGTTAAGCCCGGAACCATAAACGGGCGGGCACTTCCCCGCCAGTCGCCCCCCTGTGGAAATCGGGGATAACCGGCGACCGATCGTAAACACAGTTCATGAAAGCCTGAATGGGACCAACTGTCAAGAACATTTAGTGAACATCGTTGGCTCATAGGAGCCTTCGCCTCGCCGGGGGGCGCCTTTACCTTTTATTGACCATACCCGGTTAGGCTGCTCCCAGACGCATTCGAAACAGCAACCGGACCAGGCCATGCGGTATTCAACCCTTTACGTGGAATCGGTAGACAAATGGACGGTCGTCGACACCTTGTCCGATGGATTCGCGCTTGAGTTCTTCGATACCGAACGCGATGCCCATTTCGCCGCCAAGTTCGAAGAATTCCGCTGGACCCAGATTATCGAAGCCGCCCCCTCCACCGCCCTCGCTTCTTAATCGCCTGATAATTTAGTTTACGCATTTATTCTGTTGTGACGGTTGTCACTGCGGCCCGGCATGCGTTTGCACTAAATTGTATGCAATCTGCTCTAAAAAAATAAATAAACCCAGGATCAAGCCATGGCCGCGAAACAATCCTATGATAAATCCCGCATCGTTCTTTACGAGGGCGATGACGATATCCGCCAAACCATCAAGACGACCCTGATTCAGGCAACCTTTACCCAGACCCTCGCCACCTCGTCATTGAAGACGGCGCAGGCGGCCATTTTTAACGATGAAGCGGACCTGATGGTTGTCGATATCGACAACGATATGAACGAAATCTGTAAAATGATGCGGAAAATCCGTCATCACCAAATCGGCAAAAACCCCTTCCCGGTGTCCGTCGCGCTGATCAGCAACTCCAACGTCAAACAAATTCACCAGGCCGTTAATTCGGGATTTGACATTCTTCTGTTGAAACCATTCTCCATGACGACGTTCCTGGGCCGTGTTCATCACCTGATGCACAATCGTTCTCCCTTCGCCGTCACCTCGAATTACATCGGCCCGGACCGGCGCCTGAATGAGCGAAACACCGGCAACCAAGGAAGTGATAAACTGATTACCGTTCCCAATCCGCTGGCGATCATGGGATCGGGCAAAATCTCCGTTGCGCAGATGAACAAGGGCATTAAAAAAGCCATCATCCAGCTCAACGAACGGCGCGTTCAAGCCAATGGGGGAAAAATCAGCGTGATCATCGAGGAAATGGCGTCGCGCTACATGCTCAACGAACTGGACCGCAAATTCGTTCAGAACCTGGAGAATCTCAACCTCATCGGCAAGGACATGGACCATCGCCTCAGGCGGTCCAAATTCGGTCATGTCGCCGAGCTGTGCGACACCCTGCACACCGTCGTTTCCAGGGTGCTTAAAGACCCCATGCAGCCCGTCGCCAAGGATATCGAACTGTTGCAGAACCTGGGCCACGCCATCGACCGCGCCTTCAAGGCGGAGACCTCGGAAATCCTCGCCGCGCAAACCATCGCCGATTCGATCCGGGCCAGCGCCTAGGTTCCCTCCTCCCTTTTCCGGCCCTTTACCTCAACGGCCAAGCCCTTTATGTCTGGGGGTTTGTCGGGGCTCCTTTTGCGCCCCGAATACCATTCCTAGAGGCCCCAGACGGTAACTATGCCCAAAAACATCCAGGTTCGCGGCGCCCGCGAGCACAACCTGCAAAACGTCAATGTCGAAATCCCCCGCGACAAGCTCACCGTGATCACGGGCTTAAGCGGGTCGGGCAAGTCGAGCCTCGCCTTCGACACCATCTACGCCGAGGGCCAGCGCCGCTATGTCGAAAGCCTGTCGGCCTATGCGCGCCAGTTCCTGGAACTGATGCAAAAACCCGACGTCGACACCATCGAAGGGCTGTCGCCGGCGATTTCCATCGAGCAGAAGACGACGTCGCGCAATCCGCGCTCCACCGTCGGCACGGTGACCGAAATCTACGACTACATGCGGTTGATGTTTGCCCGTGTCGGCGTTCCCCATTCGCCGGCCACGGGCCTGCCCATCGAAAGCCAGACCGTCAGCGAGATGGTCGACCGGGTCATGGCCATGCCCGAAGACACCCGGTTGTATTTGCTGGCGCCGATCGTCCGCGGTCGCAAGGGCGAATACAAAAAGGAAATGCAGGCGCTGGCCAAGCGCGGGTTCCAGCGCGTCCGCATCGACGGCACGCTCTACGAAATCGAGGACGCGCCGGCGCTGGACAAGAAATTCAAACACGACATCGAGGTCGTGGTCGACCGGCTGGTGGTGCGGGAAGGATTGGAGCAGCGCCTGGCGGACAGCTTCGAGACCGCGCTCAACCTCGCCGACGGCATCGCTTTTGTCGACGAGGCACCGTCCGAGGGAGGGCAAACAAGAGGCGAGGACGGGCGAAGCCCGGACAGGGACAAAAAAAAGTCCGGCATCAAAGATAACATCCCCGAAGGCCGCACCGTGTTCTCGGCCAAGTTCGCCTGTCCGGTGTCCGGCTTCACCATCGACGAGATCGAACCGAGGCTGTTTTCCTTCAACAACCCGTTCGGGGCGTGCCCGTCCTGCGACGGCTTGGGCACCCAAATGTACTTCGACCCCGAACTGGTCGTCGGCGACGACCGGCTGTCGCTGAACGAAGGCGCCATAACGCCGTGGGCCAATTCGTCTTCGCGCTATTACGACCAGACCCTGACCAGTCTGGCCGAGCACTTCGGCTTCGATCTCGACGCGCGGTTCGAGGTATTGGCGAAAAAGACCCGCGAGATGATCCTGTTCGGGTCGGACAACGAAGACGTCACCATGCGCTATCACGACGGCCACAAGGCTTATGACATCACCAAGCCCTTCGAAGGCGTCATCCCCAATATGGAACGGCGCTGGCGCGAGACCGATTCCAATTGGGTCCGTGACGAACTGGCGCGCTACCAGACCATCACGTCGTGCGACACCTGCAAAGGCCACCGGCTGAAACCGCAGGCGCTGGCGGTCAAGATCGCCTCACTCCACGTCTCGGAAGTCGCCGAAATGTCCATCGATGCGGCCCACGGCTGGTTTTCCGGCCTCGAGAAACATCTCAGCAAACAGCAGCGCGAGATCGCCCGGCGCATCCTCCGCGAAATCAACGAACGGCTCGGCTTCCTCAAAAACGTCGGTCTCGAATACCTGACCCTGTCCCGGTCATCCGGCACGCTGTCGGGCGGCGAAAGCCAGCGCATCCGCCTGGCCAGCCAAATCGG
>DASCOC010000105.1:0-4741 GCA_036011805.1 Rhodospirillales bacterium | reverse complement strand
CAGCCGTGTTTCTTCCTTGCCTTCGGGCCAGGCGTCGAGCCATTCAGGAGAACTGATGATGCTTCCGACGGCCTGCACCAACAAAGGCCGTTCGTATCCCGCCAACCGCAGATATCCCTTCAGCCGCAGCATCGCATAGGGCCGCAGCGAATAGATCATGCTGAGCCAGGCACGAAGGCGCGCTTCGTCAAGGGGCGCGCCGTGGACTAGGGACCAGGTTGAGATATCGCCATGGCGGTGATCCTGGAAATGGTCATGCCCGTCATGATCTTCATCGTGATGGACATGGTGGGTATTGTCCCTGCCATGGCGGCCCGACTTGAGAAACAGGGCGTCCGGGTCTATCTGGCCGTGCTCGATGGCGGCGATATCGAGCGACGGATTGATATTCAGGACAGCGTTGGTGATCCCCGCGATGTCGTCTTCGGAACAGAGGTCGACCTTCGATACTAGGGCCAGGTCGGCCTGGGAAATCTGCGTCACCGCTTCCTCATGACGCTCAATGTGGACGCGCCCCTGGACGCCATCGACCAGCGTGACCACGGTTTCCAGGGCACAGCGGTTGATCACGGCGTCATTGGTCAGGATCGCGTGGACGATCGGCGCCGGGTTCGCCAAGCCGGTGGTTTCGATGACAATGCGGGTGAACGGCGGCAATTGTCCGTTGCCGACCTTGGCGAACAGGTCTGAGATGGTATCGATCAGGTCGCCCCGGATCGAACAACAGATGCATCCGTTTTCCAGCAGCAGGGTGTTTTCGAATGACGATTCCACCAACACGTGATCGAGGCCGATTTCACCGAATTCGTTGATAATCAACGCCGTCGCCTGCATTCCCGGTTGCCGGACCAGATGATTGATCAGCGTCGTTTTGCCGCTGCCGAGATAGCCGGTAACCACGGAAATCGGGATGCGGTTTGGCTGTGGCGAGTCAACGCCGGGTTTTGCCATCATTTATTTTCCCATCCCAGAAAAACCTCCTTTTCTTATATAGGTTTTTTGATGATTATCGAAAATCAAACCTTTCGATCAATGGGCAGACGGGGAACACAGGATATGACCGAGGCACAATCGAACAACATGAAACTACTTGCGCACAACACCCTCGATGGCTTCGGCGGTGTCGGTGAGGGGATGGCCCTGCAGCTCACTAACAAGGGCCGGCGGATCCTGTGGATCGCCCACGAAGGCCCGCCGAAGAATTTTACCGGCGTTGACGTGACCGACCCTAAAAACCCCAAGGTCGTATGCCAGACCGAACTGAAACACGAGAACATGCGGTCCAATTCACTGGAGGTGACGGGGGATATCCTGGCCGTCGCCTGCCAGGTTTATCAACTCGGGGTGCAGCCGGCGGGCATCGAATTGTTCGACGTCAGCGATCCCGAGAACCCCAAGTCGATTGGATTTCACGACACCTCCGGCCCCCATTCCCGTGGCGTTCACTGCTTGTGGTTCGTCGATGGCGAGTACATCCATTGCGCCAGCGGGTCGTCGGATTTCGAGCCGCGCCATCCCCGCGACGATCAGTTCTATCAGATCATCGACGTCCGCAATCCGTCCAAGATGGAAGAGGTCGGGCGGTGGTGGATGCCCGGTACGCGCGAAGGCGATGACGCACCGCCGCCGGAACGGGTTAATCCCGAACCGATGGAAGAGCTGCGCGGCGGTGACGCCTTTCGCCTCCACAATGCCAACGTCTATCCGGAACACCCGGACCGGGCCTACCTGGGCTATATCGACGGCGGCTGCTTTATTCTCGATATTTCCGACAAGAGCAATCCCACCGTCGTTTCCGAGTGGTGCCCGCATCCGCCGTACCCCGGCTTTACCCATACCGTGATGCCACTGTTTGATCGCGGCCTGTTGGTGGTCACCGACGAGTGCATCAAGGATGACGGTGTGGACTGGCCCAAGCTGACCTGGATCATCGACGCCCGCAACGAGAAAAACCTCGTTCCCATCAGCACCCTGCCGATGCCGCCAGTCGAGGAATACGGCCACAAAGGCGGCCGTTTCGGTTCCCACAACCTGCATGAAAACCGCCCCGGCCCCTCGTTCCGCAGCGAGGAAATTATCGTCGGCGCGTTTTTCAACGCCGGCGTCCGGGTCTACAGCATCAAAAATCCGTACCAGCCCGAATTAATCGCCAACTACGTGCCGCCGGGGCCGGAAAATTCCCGCGTTCCCACCATTCAGATCAACGAGGTCTATGTCGACGAAAACGCCATCGTCTACGCCGGCGACCGTTGGGCCGGCGGACTCTACATCATGGAAATGGAAATTTAGCAGCCTCAGTACACCATGCTTGTGAACTACGACTTCACTTCTGGAAACGATCCGCAAACCCTGCTGGTCTACGGCATGGTGACGGACCCGGCGGCGGTGACCCGGTCCTTGAGCCCGATGCCACCAGACACGCCGTTCTTGCTGTCCAACCGTTTCGCGGTCGTTTCCCCGTCTTCGCCGGCCCTGCGCCTCAACAGTCCGGGATGGATCGATCTTTCCCCGATCCAGATGATGGAAATCGCCTCCACGGCGGATATCTTCGACCTTTGCTGTGACCGGGTGATGGGTAATGCATCGCCTTTTTCCCGGTCCTTGCGAGCCTTTCTGGAGGCCTATTTCAAGTTCGTGACGGCGCAAACGGAAAACCATCGAACTCAACTTGAGCCCGCCGACGCGGAAAGCGATGTGTTCAATCACGCCGATTGGGTCTTTTCGGCTTGGCTTCCCTTGCCCCACGCCCATGTTTTGTTGCCGGACGCGGACGGGTCGGATGAGCCACGGTTCGCCGAACTCGATGTTGCTTTCCTGCTCGGCGGCCGTTTGTTGGGGGTGATGATCGAAGGGATCAACACGAAAACCAAATCCCAGCACCAACGGCTGCAATATCTGGAAGAAAGGCATCCCTTCGCCACCATCGTCCGCGTTCCCGTTGCCGGCCTGGAAGATAAAACCGGTGCCTTTCCCGCCGACCTGTTTCCCGCCCCGTTCTCCCATTTTTGGGAGGGGCTGGACCTGCCCCAGGGGCCTTATCGGCTAGCGGCGCTCATGGACGATCTTGGCGAATCTGGTAAACAGAAGGGGTCATGACCGGATCCCTGCGATGTTTAAATTTTTTGTTTAAGGAGTTGTGCCATGACAAGCGCTTTATTCTCGTCCATCGCCTTGCGCGAATTGGAAATCCCCAACCGCATCGTCGTCTCTCCCATGTGCCAATATTCGGCCGAGAACGGGGTCGCCAACGACTGGCATCTCATGCATTTGGGCGGCTTTGCGCTTTCGGGTGTCGGACTGATGTTCATGGAGGCGACCGGCGTTGAGGCCGAGGGCCGAATCACGCCGGGATGTCTGGGGCTGTACGACGACGAACAGGAACAGGCCTTCGATCGCGTCATTCGGTTTTGCCGCCGGTACGGGGAAGCCAAGATCGGCTTGCAACTCGCCCACGCCGGACGCAAGGCTTCGGCCGCCCTGCCATGGAACGGCGGCGCGGCCATTGACCCGTCGTCCGGCGGATGGCTGACGGCATCCTCCTCGGGCTTGCCCTTTGCCGACGGCTGGCCGGCGCCGAGCCCGATGAACCGGGCCGACATGGATCGTGTCCTTGGCGCCTTCGTTCAAGGCGCCGAACGCGCGGCGCGTCTCGATGTCGATGTCCTCGAACTGCACGCGGCGCACGGCTATCTGCTGAGCCAGTTCCTTTCCCCGATCGCTAACCACCGCGACGACGATTACGGCGGCACCCTCGAAAACCGCATGCGTTTTCCGCTCGAAGTCATTTCCGCCGTGCGCGCCGTTTGGCCCGAGGACAAGCCCATGGGCGTCCGCATCTCGGCGACCGACTGGCAGGAGCCGGGATGGACGATCAAGGAGTCGGTGGTTTTGGCGGGCGCGTTGAAGGCGCTCGGCTGTGATTTCATCGACGTTTCCAGTGGAGGAAACACCGCCAAACGGGCGCCGGCCTTCAATAGCAAGCAGGGGTTTCATGTGCCCCTATCGGAACAGATCAAAGCCGAAGCCGGGATCCCGACCATCGCCGTCGGCATGATCCGCGATCCCCAGTACGCCGAAGACGTCATCGCTTCGGGCAAGGCCGATTTCGTGGCCCTGGCGCGGGGCATGTTGTACGAACCGCGCTGGGCCTGGCGGGCAGCGGAGGAACTGGGAGCGGAAGCGCCCTATCCGCCGCAGTATAGTCGTGCCCAGCCGAAGAATTGGCCGAATGCCTTTCCAGGCCGCTCCGGAGATTAGGACGCCCCATAATAGCCAGTGCAGTTTTCAGACGGCGCGCTTATATCCGATCAACGAGATGGATTATGACGAACTTCCGATCTATTTCGTTGACCTGAAAATTTTGGCCCCCTAAAGCCAATGGCTTCGGCCGGACCATCAACGTAAACCGCGCCAAACTCTAACCTAAGCGTTAGACCACTTAATGGGGGCTGGCCAAGCCGGCCCAGATCGTTGAGATTTGGTTTTCTGGACCGGTACGGAACTGCTCGGCATCCAAGTCGAGCAAAAAGGGACGATATTTTTTCCGCTAGGACCCATTGACAGCCAACACTTAACTGGCTTTCATCCCGTCAATACAGACGGGGAGAAACTTCAATGGCATCCGAGCTTCGCGACGGCATGAAAATCGATTGGGAATATCCGATCGAAATGGACGATGGTCTGATATTACGAGCGGATATTTTCCGCCCCGAGACTGACGGTCAATATCCCGTCATTCTCA
>DASCOC010000104.1:0-4722 GCA_036011805.1 Rhodospirillales bacterium | reverse complement strand
ACCGGACAGGGAATTTCATCATCGAATTTTCTTAAATATTCTCGGACTCAGGAATCAGCCGCGGATCATGCGGCGTTGAAATTCCTGGATGATACATCGCAGTCCGCCAAAGGACTGCTCGGTTTCATGGAATTATTGGGTGAACAGGAATTGCTGGTGACCGCGCGACAAGACCCGTACGTGCGAACGCACCCCCTGACTCGCAACCGGGTGGCGGCCATCGCCAACCACGTCGCCAATTCCCCCTATTCGGATAAAGCCGTCCCTCAAAAGCTTGAGGCCCTATTCCGGCGGGCGAAGGCGAAGATCATTGGCTACTTCATGCCCCTGGGCCATACCCTCAGGATATACAGGCGAAGCGACAACAGCCAGGCGGCCCGATATGCCAGGGCCATCGGCTATTTTCGGAAATCGGACTTCGCCAAGGCGATGGCATTGATGGACGAATTGATCGCCGAGTCCCCGCGTGATCCCTATTTCTGGGAGATGAAGGGGCAAATGACCTTCGAAAGCGGCGATGCCAAAGGCGCGATTAAACCCTATCGGACCGCCGTTTCCCTGTTACCCGGCAATGCGTTGATCCGGCGGGACCTGGGCCGGGTCCAGTTGGAATTGAATGATCCGGCTTTGCTGAACGACGCCATCGCCAACTTGCGCGCCGCCATCATCGAAGATCCGGAATCGCCCTTTACCTGGCGCCAACTGGCCATTGCCTATGGACGTCTGGGCGATAAGGGCCATAGTTCCCTGGCCCTGGCTGAAGAAGCGCTGCTGCAGGGCAAAAAATCCATCGCCCGTTATCACGGCGGCCTTGCCGAGCGATTATTCCCCAAGGGGTCGCGCGAATGGCTTCATGCCCAGGACATTCTTACCGCCGCCCGGCACAAGAAAAAATAAAGCCAGAAAAAAAGGACGGCCATGATCTTTCGGTTTTCAGGATCCGGAAAGCTATTCCAGGCTTTAAGCCTATCGCTGGTGGTGCTGATCGTTGGCTGCGCCCAGCCTTCCATTCCCACCGCCCCGACGGGAACCATGGATGTGTTGGGGCCGGTCCCGGCGTTTGAGCCTAATGCCCTGCCGCTGGATTGGGTCAGTGTGGGGAAAATCACCGAGGGTCAGTTGAGCGTCGTCACCCGGGACGGGGTGCCGGCCCAGAAGGTGATCAACGGCGTGCAAAGTTTCATCGCCGTTAAACCGACCCAGGCATCGTTGTTGGCGACCCCTTATTTGAGCTGGGCCTGGAACATGGCGCCTCAAGACAAGGGCGCCCACCCGGTCCGTTTGGCCATCGGCTTTCTGGGCGGCCATCCGGAGCCCCGGCCCCAGACAGCCAACCCGGACAAAAAAGGCGCCGGTCTTCCTCCACATGATCGGGCCGTCGTCATCATCTGGGGCCAATCGGCGTTGCAACGGGGTGCTATTGAAATACCGAAAACGACCGGCAAGCGGCAGGCGGCGGCACAATATACGCCCCCGGGCGGGAGGGAAAACACCGGTTCTTGGTGGTTCGAAACCGTCGATCTTTCCGACATTTACCGCCGAGCCTGGCCCGGCGATGACGCCGGGCAGGCCCAGATCACCTTCATCGGCATCGCCGCCGCACCGGCTAGAAAACCGGCGGCGGCCTATATTTCCGGTCTCCGCCTGTCAAGATAGAGTGAAAGCATGGCATTCAAGGAATTCTGTACAAGCGGCCTTAATAAACGCATCATGCCGCCGCTTTAAAAACCCTGGCGCAATAACTGGTTTATAAATCAAATGACTCTTTTCCCTAACCATCGCAACGTTATTGCCCTCTTGCTCGTCAGCGTCCTGTTCGCTTTCGGCGCCGGCCCGGCCTTAGCGCAGTCCAAGGCCTCCGCTCCCATGCCATCGGCCATGTCGCCGGCGGAAAGAAAATCCATCGAGGGCGTCGTGCGGGACTTGCTGATGAAGAATCCCGAAATCATCATCGAAGCCATTCAAAGCATGCGCGAACGCGAACAGCGCGAAGGGGAGGAACGGGCAAAAGCCAACCTGGTAAAATTCAAGAAGCAATTGTTAAACGATCCGGACACCCCCGTCGGCGCCAATGTCAATGGTGACGTTACCATCGTCGAATTCTTCGATTACCGGTGCGGCTACTGCAAACGGGTATTCCCGGATATCGTAAAGATTCTCAACACCGACAAGAATGTCCGCTATGTGTTCAAGGAATTTCCGATCCTGGGCCCCGAATCGGTGACCGCCTCGAAGGCGGCGTTGGCGGCGTGGGCCCTGGATAAGACCAAATACATGGCCTTTCACAAAGCCATGATGGGGTCCAAGGGGGGCTTGCCGGAAGGCCGGGTCCTGGATTTCGCCACCAAGGCCGGCTACGACGCCAAGGCGTTGAAGACGGCCATGAAGGATCCCAAAATCGATGATCTGATCGCCAAGAACTTCGAATTGGCCAAGGCGTTTGATATCAACGGCACGCCTGCTTTCATCATCGGCAATGAAGTCATTCGCGGCGCCATTGATCTGCAATCATTGCGGGCCATTATTTCCAAGGCCCGCGGAAGCTGAGAACCTGCCTGGGGCGCGGCAACGCCGCCCGTCAGCGGACCGGAAACGGCATGAACCGGTAACCGTTCACCCGCTCGACCAACAACAACAGTTCCTTGCGCCCGGCCTTCTTTGCCGCCTTGTATTCGGCAATCAACTGATCGGGCAGCCAAACGTCTTTTTGATTAACCTGGACGATCAGGTCTCCGCGCCGGAGCCCGATGTCGGTCCGGTCGGGATCGACCAAGGTCACGACAATGCCGATGGACCCCCAACGCAAGCCAAAGCCTTTGCGCAGTTTTTGGGTCAGCGATGCCATCGTCAACCCGGAAGCGGGAAGGCTGGCGACGGCGCTTTTCTTAATAAGCCACGGCGCCGTCCGCCGATTTCAGGCTAAGGGATTTGGCGATTTTCAGGGACATGCCCTGAACCTGCATACCGGTAAACCCGGTTTCAGCGGCAGCCGGTTTCGGCGACGTGGCAAGAACGCTCACCGCCAGAACTAAGGCGGCGAAGCCGACCGGCGAATTCTTCCAAACGCGTTTTAACGACCCATTGCTCATTAACTGACAAATCCACTGCAAACTCTTAACGGTGGAAACTCTAACCCTTACAGGGGGTTGTGACAACAGAGCCGGATAACATAGCGATTGGCCGGCGATATGGAATACCAGACAGGAGTTAACGCCCTTAGACCCTAGGCCACCCGATGGAAGCGGCCATGGAATTGTTCGCGTATGTGGCTAGCCAGTTCCCGGCCGATTTCGGAGCCGCCGGTTTTCGGCAGATACATGTTAATGCCAAAATCCGGTAGAGCGGGCAGCCCCACCTCCGGCGGCAGAACCGCCAAACCATCCGGGATCGTCGAAGCCAGCAAAGGCCCGACGGCAAGGTCCGCTTCCAGGGCGGCGTAGATAGACAGCATGCTGCCTTTTTCAGAGACCGAGCGCCATTCACGCCCGGCGTCGGCCAGGGCCTTCATGGCGGAGGCGCGGAAAATGCATTTTTGGTCACCGAAGGCAATCGGCAGAGGATCGTTTTTGTGGGCACGGCTATCGCTGGCACCGACCCAGACAAGGGAGTCCGCCATCAGCAACTCGCCGCCATCACCGACATGGCGTTCCGTGGTCAAAGTCAAATCCAGTTCGCCCGCCGCCAAGGCGACCAAAAGGGGTTTGGTTGCCAACGGCATGATGATGACGTTGATGCGGGGCCAGATTCGGTTGAAGCCTTTTAATATGGGCGGCATGTAGGCTTTGATGATGTCATGGGGCACCCCGATATGGACCTCCCCTTCGAAGTCCGGCGACGTCATCGCCCCCCAGACCTGATCGTTGGTTTCCAGCATTCGTTGCGCCAACGGCACCAGGCGCTCTCCCTCCGTTGTCAAATGGACGGAACGCTTATCGCGCTCGAACAACTGCGCCTGAAACAAATCTTCCAGCCGCTTCACCTGTTGGCTGATCGCCGCCTGGGTCAGGTTCAGCATTTGCCCGGCGCTGGTCATGCCGCCGGTCTCGGCGACGGCCATGAAGGAACGGAGAAGAGCGGGATCAATGTTGCGGGCCATGATTGTTTCCTGGGTGATTTTCTGGGCAAAACCAGTTAATAACGGATCGTTATTAACTCTATAATAAACATTCGTTTCTCTTATGCAAGAGAATTGTCTATTCCTGGGCGCGAAATCAATGCGAACCCGTTAATCGAATGCCATAGGAGCCCGACATGCAGTCTCAAACCAATTCCATAATCGCCTTCCCCATTGGAATCGCCCCATTCAGGGGTAATAACCCGTTACGCTGGATATCCGTCGCCGGGCAGGTGCTTGGTGTCATTCGGCAACGCCGCCAACTGGCAACGTTGTCGAACAGTCAGCTGGCTGATATCGGCATTACCCGTGAACAGGCCCTGACCGAAGCGGCCCGGCCCTTCTGGGACCTGCCGGCGAAATAGAAATCCCTCAGCACTTGGGCGAGGTTAGGGCTTCGATCTTTTCCAGGGTTTGGATAGCGGTAAAGGACGTAAAAACCAGTTTTAGTTTCGGCGTCACGCCGTTGTCCAGGACCACCGCCTGAACTTCGTATTCCGGCATGGCGGCACGGCTGTCGAGAGGATAAAAGGCGATGCGCATGGTCCAACCGGGCCGATCAAGCAACGGCCCCAGCTTGTTTTTGGCCGTCTTTTTCGCCAACGGGA
>DASCOC010000103.1:0-5452 GCA_036011805.1 Rhodospirillales bacterium | reverse complement strand
ATATCCAAAAGCGCGGCGGCCAAGTTGGCGCTGCTCAATCAGCAGATGGCGGCGCTTCGCCAGACCCTTGCCAAGATTTCTCAAGTCCTTGAGGCGTCGGAGAAACTCGCCGCCGATCGAAAAATACAGATCACCTCTCTGGGAAAACGCCTCAATGCGGCGCTCGCCAGCAAGGTTTACGAGTTGAGCCGCTACCGGTCGGAATTCTTTGGCCGGCTGCGCGAATTGCTGGGCACCAAGAAAGGAATTCGCATTGTCGGCGATCGCTTCGTGTTCCAGTCCGAAGTGCTGTTCGCCAAAGGCTCGGCGGATATGGGCGAGGCCGGGAAAAAACAACTGCTGCAATTGGCCCAAACCTTGCGCGAGATTTCAAAGGATATCCCCGCCGACATCGACTGGGTCCTGCGTGTCGACGGGCATACGGATAAAGACCCCATCCACACCTCCCGGTTTCCATCCAATTGGGAACTATCCTCGGCCAGGGCAATTTCGGTGGTTCAGTTCCTCATTGCCCAGAACCTGCCGCCCAACCGTTTCGCGGCTGCCGGATTTGGAGAATTCCAGCCGTTAGAAAACCGGGATGACGAAATCGCCAAACGCCGAAACCGCCGGATTGAATTGAAATTTACGCAACGCTAAGCGCCCTTCCCTTTTTTCCACCGACACTCTAAACACGGACCTTCCTTGAGAGGGCAATGCCGGACTTCAAATGCTGATTCTGTTTTTAATCGTTTTTATCGACCTGATTGGCTTTGGCATCATTATTCCACTGCTGCCTTTCTATGGAGAGTTCTATCAAGCAACGCCTGAAACGGTTGGCTTATTGATGGCGACCTATTCGTTCACCCAGTTCCTGGCGGCGCCTTTCTGGGGCCGGCTGAGTGACCGCATCGGGCGCCGACCGGTATTGCTGGTCAGTCTCGCCGGCGCGGTGGCATCCTACGTCTGGTTAGGGTTTGCGGACAGCCTGATGGTGTTGTTTGCGGCGCGCGCCATTGGTGGCGCGATGGCCGGGAATATTTCAGCCGCCTTTGCCTATATTGCCGATATCACCACCCCTGAAAACCGCGCCAAGGGCATGGGCATGATCGGCGCCGCCTTCGGACTTGGATTTATTGCCGGGCCGGCCATCGGCGGCATCCTTGCCGGTTCCGACCCCGTCAACGCCGACTTTCAAAGCCCCGCCTTCGCCGCCGCGGCGCTGTCGGTAATCGCGTTGGTCTTGGCCGTTATCGTTTTAAAGGAATCGCTATCCGCCGAAATCCGTGAGCGCCTGGCCGCCAAGACCCCCAAAAAACGCTTGGCCATGTTCCGTGAAGCCATAGAACGCCCCTATATCGGACTCCTGTTGGCGTTGACGTTTCTTTCCACCTTTGCCTTTGCCGGTTTGGAATCCACGTTTGCCATGTGGTCGCGACGGCAGTTCGGCTGGGGACCGCTGCAAAACGGTTACCTGTTCGCCTATGTCGGTTTGTTAAGCGCCCTGATCCAGGGTGGTTTGGTCGGTCGACTGGCGCGGCGTTTCGGCGAAGCCAACCTGATCCTTCAAGGCGCGATAGCGCTGGCGGTCGGGATATTCCTGATCCCATTCTCCAACTCCTTAATCGTATTGATGATCGCCATGACCATCGCCGGATACGGCTTTTCCGTTATCTCTCCCTCCTTAAACAGTCTGATCTCGCTTCAGGTGGGGGAGGACGAGCAAGGCGGCATTATGGGGGTGACCCGTTCGGCCTCCACCATGGCACGGTTTACAGGCCCGGCCTGGGCCGGATTTCTGTTCGGAACGCTGGGCCGCGACGGCCCTTATTTCGGCGGCGCGATGATCATGGTCGTGGTGGCCCTTCTCGGCGCCAGGGCCTTGAAATCGATCCGACATCCAGAATAATCGCAAAGTCATCAGTCCCCCCTTGAACCTTGGGCCGCCTTCCCCTATACAAGGCGCCTTCAAAGGTGAAGCAGAGCTATGAAAAAAGACATACACCCCGATTATCATGAAATCACCGTCCAGATGACCGACGGCACGACGTATACGACCCGGTCCACCTGGGGGGCCCCCGGCGACGTCTTAAAATTGGATGTCGACCCCAAGACCCATCCCGCCTGGACTGGCGTTCACCGCCTGATTGATGGGGGTGGCCAACTGGCCAAGTTCCGGAAACGGTTCAAGGGTATTGGCCTAGAATCCTAAAGCGGGACCGGGCGCCGGCCCACATTTTATCCTTATCAATAGGGCACCGGATTTCCGCGTGCCCTTTTTGATATTTTGCTCTGGGCCAAGTGTTCCATTAACCCTATCAGTATAATTGCCGGACTTTTGAGGTTTTGATAAGATTAAAATGTTAGAGGCCATCCCCTTACTCAGGAGAAGGCTTCCAGACAGGCAACGCAAGTTGATCAAACCTTACCAACCGTTGAGGATAACATGGCAGAGAACACGACCTTCGAAGTCCATGTTCAGCGAGGCGGCCAGTGGACCATTCACGAGACCTACAAGGGCCACCAAAGAGAGCCGGCCCTTGAAGATGCAAAAGAGCAACTTTCCAGGGTCAGCAATATTGATGCCGTCAAGGTGATTAAGGAAACACTCGACCCGGAAAGTGGCGTTTTCAACGATTCCGTAATTTTCAAGGCCGAAGCCTCGAAAAAACCGATCTCCAAAAAAGGCCTGCCTCGCCAAGGGCGGGGTGCCGATAAGGGCGGCGACGGCGTTTCCGCCCGAAAGGGAAAGCTTAAATCAAAGAAGGCGCCCGCTGAAAAAGAAGAGATCAGTTTGAAAGCCGCCATCGTTCGGGTGCTTGTGGTGATCATTGCCAGCATGTGCATCGCCGCGCTTTTTGCGGTGTTGGCGTCCGAGCTTGTGGGCGGCACCCGCATGTTCGGCATTCGCTTCGTCGGAAGGGCGGAAACCAACCTTCTGGTCAGCGTTTTCATCCTGGTTTTCCTTATCAGCGCGACGGGCCTGGCCATCGCCGTCATGCGAAACGTAAAGCTGAAAAAGGCAAAGCATAGCAAACTGATGTTATGGATATTGGGGATGCGGGCGAATGCCCAACGCCGGGCAGCGGAAAAAATGGCGGCGAAGCAGCAAGCCCAGGCCAAGAAAGCCGTTCGCACCGGTGTCGCCGCCGGCCCCAGCGCCGAGACCATGGCGGAAGCCGAGCAACAGGCGGAAGAGCCGGTGGAAAAACAGGAAGAAGAGCCTCCCCCGCCTGAACCAGAACCGGAAGAGGCCCCGCAAACCGATCCGGATACCCTATCGCCGACGGCTGAGAAATTGAAAACCTACATGTTGGGATTTCTCGACCGAGCCCTGGAGGATGCCCAGGTCGACCCGAGCAAACTGGATAATTTCAATAAATTTGGTGTCAGCATGTTTATGGCGGGGGCGCGTGAGATTCTTTCCCAGAAAGGCAACATGGACCTCCTGTCACGCTCCAAGATTCTCGCCGATGGGGTTCAGGTCATGGGCTTCAAGAAGTCCCATGCCGCCTCCTTCGCCGACCGCTACGAAGAATATCTAATGGCCGATTCACGCTACATGCAGATGTTCCAGGCCGGCCGCAACGCCATCAACATCTTCCTCACCGACGAAGCCGCCGGGTCGAAGCAACTTGAAAGCGCACTCACCGAGTGGAGCAAGCCGAAACCCAAGGAAGAACAAGCCGGCCCGGTTACCGTGCTGTTTACCGACATCGCCGGGTCGACGGCGATGACCCAGGCCTTGGGCGATGCCGGCGCGCAACAGGTGGTCCGCGTCCACAACCGGATCGTCCGCGAGGCGCTAAGCGCCCATGCCGGCAAAGAGATCAAGCACACCGGCGACGGCATCATGGCATCCTTCGCCAAGACGTCTGACGGCGTCGAGGGGGCGATCCAGATGCAACGGGAATGCATGGTCCACAATGAGGCCACCCTGGACCTGCCGCTACACCTGAAAATCGGCCTCAACGCCGGGGAACCCATCGCCGAGGACAACGACCTGTTCAGCACGGTGGTCCAGCTTTCGGCCCGGATCGTCGATAAGGCTTCCGCCGATCAGATTTATGTTTCGGAAATCATCCGCGGAATCTGCGCCGGCAAGGAATACAAATTTAGCCACTGTGGCGACTATCCCATGAAGGGTTTTGATGAAGATGTCTCGCTTTACGAAGTGATGTGGAATGATGCCGCCCCGGACGGCGCCAGCCCCGAGGCCGCCGCCCCCGCCGAAGCCCCACAACCCGCCGAAGCCCCAGCCCAAGCCGCTGAATCCCCGACCCAATAAAAAATTTCCGCCTCCCTTGCGGACGAAAAACCACCTTCCTATATCCTGAGCGAACACCGGATGCCTTCCTTTAGGGTCTGATGTCATGAGCGCCTGATGGATGTTCGCGGCTGTAAAAGCCGGGATGCCCTTCGGGATTGATAAAGGGGTTCCAGCCTTACTCTGTTGGTGGACCCCATCAACCATGTAGCTTCTTTAAGGAGGATATGGCTATGCAAGCCTTTGATCTTACTCCCCTATTTCGTCATTCCGTTGGATTTGACCGTATGCAGCGCCTGTTGAACGCGTCTGCCCGGGTGGAATCTTCGGCCAACACCTACCCGCCATACAACATCGAACAATCGGGTGAAAATACCTACCGTATTACCGTGGCGGTCGCTGGTTTCAGTGAACAGGACCTGGATATTACGGCCAAGGAAAATACCCTCGTCATCAGCGGCAAGATCGCCGATAACGCCGAGGAAAAATCGTTCCTTCACCGCGGTATTGCCGGGCGCGCTTTTGAGCGCCGCTTCGACCTTGCCGATCACATCAAGGTTGTCGGTGCCGGCCTCGTCAACGGCCTGCTGAATATTGAACTTGAGCGGGACATCCCCGAAGAAAAGAAACCGCGCAAGATCAGCATAGAAACGCAGGAGCCCAAACGGGTCGAAAAGAAGGCGGCCTAGAGGCCCCTCACCATTCGGAACACCAACAAAGCAAAGGGCGCGTTGCTTATTCAAGCGCGCCCTTTTTTTGTTGCCGGCTATCTTGCCGTCGGATCGATTTCGGGGTTTCCCGATTAATTCGTCACCTGAATGGGTTCAAGCGCGGCCCGAATGGAATCAGGCACGGGCACCGGGGCGTTGGTTTCCCGGTCGACGAAAACATGAATAAAATGCCCCGAAGCCGCCGCTTCCTCATCACCCTTGCGGAAGATGCCTATTTCAAATCGAACGCTTGAATTGCCGATTTTACCGACCCGCAGACCGGCATCGATGGGCTCGGGATAGGCGATGGGTTTGTTAAATTTGCACATGGTTTCAACGGCGACGCCGATGATCGAATCCTTTTGAATATCAAGTCCGCCTTCATCGATCAGAAAGCAGTTCACCACCGTGTCGAAATAAGAATAGTAGGTCACGTTGTTGACGTGGCCATAAATGTCATTATCCGACCAACGGGTCTGAACAGACATAAAATGGG
>DASCOC010000102.1:0-4156 GCA_036011805.1 Rhodospirillales bacterium | reverse complement strand
CTTTATCCCATATTGATGCAGGTCTATGACCTCTATGGCGGCGGCATGACCAACAAATTCGACATCCTCGACGCGCTCGACGACGACAGCGAGGCGCTGCTGGTCAAGTTCAACAAACTGGTATCATCGGTTTGCTGGTCGAAGGCGGCGTTGCTGGCGACGGCCGAGGCGATCGAGCGCCTGGCCAAAGCGGATACCCCCGATGAGGACCTTGAAGACCGGGTGCTCGCCGCCATCGCGCAAGCCAAGGACGCCTTTGAAAATTTCCCCTGGCAGCTGTCGGAGTTGGTCGAACAGGTGCCGGACCTCTACCAAGCGGTTCTCGAGGCGTGCCCCGACACGGGGTTCGCGGATCAAATCTCGAAACGCAGCCTGGTCAAAATGTGCAAAGAGATCGCCTATCCCATCTAAAAAGCAGGCGCGCTCAACGGCTTGCAATCGGGATCGAGCGTCAACGCCGCGCCGGTCAGCGCTTGCAGGTCATCGAAGCTCAAGCCCGCCACCATCTCGCGAACCACCGGCCCGTCTTCGCCCCCGTCTTTACATATGTCGATGACGGCGAGGTCGGTGAACACCGTGGTGACGACGCCGGCGCCGGTCAGCGGATAGGTGCATTCAGGCATAATCTTGGGGGCGCCGTCGCGGGTGGTGTGTTCGGTAATCACGAACACCGCTCTGGCCCCTTGCGCCAGATCCATGGCGCCGCCGACGGCGGGCGTCGTGCCCTTATCACCGGTCGACCAATTGGCGAGGTCGCCTGAGGCGGAAATCTGAAACGCGCCCAACACGGCGATATCCAGGTGGCCGCCCCGGATCATGGCGAACGAGTCGGCGGAATCGACGAAGGCGGCGCCGGCAATGGCGGTTACCGGTTTCTTGCCGGCGGTGACCAGATCGAAATCCTCTTCCCCCGGCGCCGCCACCGGCCCCATGCCGAGGATGCCGTTCTCGCAATGGAAGATGACCTGGCGGTCTTCGGGCATGTGGTTGGCGACCATTTCGGGCATGCCGATGCCCAAGTTGACGTAAGACCCACCGGGGATGGCCTGGGCGACGCGCCACGCCATTTGATCGCGGTTGAGTTTTGCGGGGGCGGTCATGGGCTTGCCTGCTCCAACAGCGCGGCGGCCTCGCTGACCGGATCGGACACCTCGACGATGCGGTCGACGAAGATGCTGGGGGTGACGATGTGTTCCGGGTCGAGGTCGCCGAGGCCGACGATCGCCCGCGCCTGGACGATGGTCAAGGCGGCGGCCATGGCCATGTTGGGGGCGAAGTTGCGGGCCGCTTTGCGGTACGTCAGGTTGCCCCAGGGATCGGCCCTTTCCGCCTTGATCAGCGCGACATCGGCCCGGATCGGGAATTCCAGCACGTGGTCCTTGCCGTCGATGGTCCTGGTTTCCTTGCCGTCGGCCAAGGGGGTGCCGGCCGCCGTCGGCGTGAAAAAGCCGCCGATACCGGCGCCGCCGGCGCGCAGCCGCTCAGCCAGCGTGCCTTGCGGCACCACTTCCAGCTCGATCTTGCCGGCCTTGTAAAGGTCCTGAAAGACGACGGATTTGGCCGAACGCGGGAACGAACAGATGACCTTGCTGACCCGGCCGGCCTCCAACAGCTTCGCCAGTCCCAGATGCCCGGTGCCGGCGTTGTTGTTGACGACGGTCAGGTTTTTGGCGCCCTGCTCGACCAGGGCGTGGACCAGCTCGGTCGGGTTGCCGGCTTCGCCGAAGCCGGAGATCGCGACCACCGCCCCGTCGGCGATGCCCTGGACGGCGTCGGCCAGGGCCGGAACCCGTTTATCGATGATCACGATATTCCCCATTATCATCGCTCCTTAATCTTGCCCGCCAGCCTGAGCTCGGCATTTGTGTCGGCGCCGGAAGTAAGCGGCTTTTCCGGATCGGCGATCCAGCCGACGATGTCCCGCCAGGCGACCTCCGCCTTCAAGTCCCGCAACAGCATATGATAGCCGTCTTTATAAAGCGCGATACGGCGTGTGCCACGGGCGGCTTCGGGCATCCGCGCCAACATCATCCGGGTCGGTTGCTTGGGGATGATTTCATCCAGTTCGCCATAAAGGATCAGCGCCGGCGTCTTGAACCCCGCCGCCTCTTCAAGCGCCGCGTCCATCAGGTTGACCAACCCATGCATGGCGTCGATGCGGGTCGCCTTGATGACCAGCTCATCGCGGCCGAGCGCCAGCAGCATTTCCCGATTGTCCGACGGTTTGATGCCCAGCCCCTCGCCGGTCAGCTTGAGGGCGGGCATCAGCCGCACGCCGATCCACAGGCCCAACCGCTGATACCAGGGCATGGTGATGCGCCCCCACACCGCCGGCGCCGCCAGGATCACGCCGTCGATGTTTGCGATACTGCCGCCGCCGCCGGCGACCAGGATAACCGCGCCGCCCATGCTGTCGCCCAACAGGTAGAGCGGCGTCCCCGGGTGGCGGTCACGGATCAGCCGGATCATTGCCGCAAGGTCATCGGTCAGCGCCGCCGTGCCCGGCCACAACCCCGGCCCCGGCGCCGCGCCGAAGCCTCTTTGATCGTAGGCGTAGGATTGGACCCCGTGCTTGCTGAGATACGCCCCCGGGGCGGCGAAGAAGTTGGAATAATCGTTGAACCCGTGCAGCGCGATGATGACCGCCTTGGGCGCGCCTTTATCCGGCGCCCAGGTTTTCAACGGCAGGATTTGGCCATCGGCGGTGTGCACGCCATTGCCGGACAAGATGGGATTTTGGATGGCTTCGCCGGGCGCGTGAATGGTCGGCGCACAGGCCCCCAGCAGCGCCGCCCAAAGCACCATGGCCCTTGCCGCGGTCATTTGCCGGCGGGGTCCGGTTGCCCGGTCAGTTGAAGGAAAACGTCTTCCAATTCCGCCTCCCGCGTTTTGATATCGACGATGCCGAGCCCGGCGCCTTGTACGGCGGCGAGAATCTCGCCGGAATTGATTCTGGACGGTGGGTAGGAAAAGGTCAGATCGCGGCCGTCATGGAGGTCGACGTCGTAGGGCGACAGCGTTTCGGGGACGGCGTCAATGTCGCGGTCCAGGGTCACCGTAATTTCCTTGGTATCGAGGCGGCTGATCAGGTCCTCCGTCGGCTCACAGGCGATCAGGCGGCCATGGTTGATGATGGCGATGGTGTCGCAAAGGGCTTGCGCTTCCTCCAGGTAATGGGTGGTCAGCAACACGGTGATGCCCTGGCGGTTCATTTCCGTGACCCGCTCCCAAAGCTGGCGGCGAAGGTCGACATCAACGCCCGCCGACGGCTCGTCCAGGATCAGCACCGGCGGCGAATGCACCATCGCCTTGGCGACCAGCAGCCGCCGGCGCATGCCGCCCGACAACGACCGGGCATAGGCATCCGCCTTGTCGGCGAGGCCGACGGCGTCGAGCACCTCGGCGGTGCGCCGTTCGGACTTTTTGACGCCATAGAAACCGGCCTGCACCTCCAACAGCTCCTTCGGCGTGAAGTAAGGATCGATGTTCAGTTCCTGCGGCACGACGCCGATGGAAAGCCGGGCGTTTCGCATTTCCCGTTCGATGTCATGGCCCCATATGCGGGCCTCGCCTGAGGTCTTTATCACCAGCCCGGCAAGAATATTGATCAGCGTCGATTTGCCGGCGCCGTTGGGGCCCAACAATCCGAAGAACGACCCCCTGGGAACATGCAAGGAAACATCCTTCAAGGCCTCGATGCCGCCGTTGGCGCCATAGGTCTTGGACAGGCCCTCGGTTTCGATGGCAAAATCGGGGGCATGGTCGGGTGGCAGGTTGTTTTGCGTTGGCGGCATGGCGGTTCTTTCGACGGGGTCAAAAGCAGTGTTTAATTGTCCAGCCGCAATCGGTATCATTCGGTGATCGGCGGAGCAACGGTCTTGGCCCCGGCTTTAAGGATTAGGATAGCATGGCGGAACAAGAACGCATCGAAGTGAAAACGGCGACCGTTGACTGCGACGGCGGCGGCGGGGCGTTGGGCCATCCGGCGGTCTACCTGAAGATCGGCGCTGCCGGCGCCGTCATCTGCCCCTATTGCTCGCGCCATTTCGTGCTAAGCAAAGACGCCGCGGCGGAAGCGGGTCACTAAAACATTACCGGGGCTGCCGCCGCCTCGTGAATAACGTCTGCTTCGGACCCAAAGCAGATGGGGTGGATG
>DASCOC010000101.1:0-30322 GCA_036011805.1 Rhodospirillales bacterium | reverse complement strand
CTCTTAAGCTTATCCACCAACAACATTCCGTCCAACGGCGCGCCTTTGAGTCTGAGCTCGGAACGAACCTTGCGCAATTTCCGGTAGGCCTTATGGGTATTGAGGTTATGGGCATAGGCGCGGACCGAATCGAGAAGATTGGGAAAGGCCCTGATCTTGTGAGTCTTATTCTTATCCCGGTCGGCCGGAACCAGGTTTCCGGCATTGGAAAACGTCCATTGTCCGAACACCGCATTGCCCTCGCGCGCGAAACGCGATGTACCCCAGCCGCTTTCTTCCGCCGCCTGGGCCAACGCCATCGATGGAGGAATAATATCAACACGCTTTAAAAGCGTTTCGATGCGGTTTGTCTTCACGCCGTAGCGTTCCGATATCACCATCAGCCAAAGCCGGTCCGCCGGACCCGGTTTTTGACTCAGGCTGTTTTGAAAGTGGAGCTTCCAAAGCCGGCGGCGGTCGCGCAGCAGTTCCTCGTTCGTCTGCAAGACAAGCGGCAAGAGCGTTTGGAAGAAAAGCGCCTTCTTCACACTGACTTCGCGGATGTTTTTGATGTCACTGGGCAGGCTGGCCAGGAACAGGCGCGGCACCGCGGCCTCGCCGGAACGGACGAGGTCGAGGTCATACCCCAACTGTTTGAAGGTCTTGGACAACGCCCCCGTCGTCTTCAAGCGCTGCAACCGGTGTTGCCGTTCTTCATCGTCAACCGAAAAGAAACCGATCAAGGTGTCGATACCGGCCATCCTTAACGTCTTTTTCACCGCCTTCAACGCCTGTTTAGGGATCACCGGCGCCTCGCTCTCATGGGGGAATATTTCCGCTGGGATCGGCGCATAGACCGGCGCCGGCACAGGTGCCGAAACCGCAAGGCGAAGCGACGCCTTCGGAGCCGAGGTTCGGCTTTCAAGCGGATTCATGACGACGACGGTAAACAGGCCTGTAACCAGACCGGCAACCGCAAGCAAGGCGCCGTGTTCAAAACGAAACTTCATCTATCGATTTTTTAGAGCGACACCACCGAGCCGCTTCAACCCTTCATTTGCACAAACCAATGTATAATTTTCTTTTTTTTATCCCGGGTCTTCCGTTCAGTCCTCCGCCTCAAACCGAGAATGCACGGAGCCATTTGGCCGGCAGTGTTGGGGACGTTTCTAGCACAGCACTTTCACCAGCGCCAGCTTTTGTGCAATGCAATAAATTAATATTGCGATGCACAATTAGAATTATCAAGATTTTCTTTTTTGTCTGCCGCGCGGGCGCGCGAAAAGCCCTTCAAAGTATATAAATACTTCAGCGCGTTACTCGACTGCCCGAACCTCCATTACTTCGGGAATGTAATGGCGAAGCATATTTTCAATACCATTTTTCAATGTCGCCGTGGAGGAAGGACAACCCGCGCAGGCCCCTTGCATGTGAAGGAAAACGACTCCGTCCTCGAATCCCTTAAAGACGATGTCGCCGCCGTCCTGGGCCACGGCCGGGCGAACCCGGGTATCGATCAGCTCTTTGATCTGCATCTCGACGCCGCCGGTGGGCTCTGCCGCCGATGAATCGGCACTATCGGTATCAGGGCCTTCACCTTCAATTGCCGCCTTGCCGGACTGAAAATGTTCCATGATGGCGCCAAGGATCAGGGGTTTCATGATCTCCCAATCCTTGTCGTCCGATTTGGTGGCGGTGATGAAATCCGCCCCCAGAAAGACGCCGGTGACCCCATCGATACCGAAAAGCCCGCTCGCCAGCGGCGAATTCGTCGCCTCGGCGGCGGCGGTAAAATTGGCCGTTCTCGATTCCATGACCGGCACGCCTGGCAAGAATTTCAGGGTTGCCGGATTAGGCGTACGTTCCGTCTGAATAAACATATCAATCCTCTTGTTCGCAAATTTTGCGTCCCAGACCCCATAAATGGGGCACCCCGGAGGCTGAATCAAGCCCCTAAAAACAGGATATCATAGAACCGATCAGGGACGGAGAAAACCGACGATATCGTGAACCTCGGCCAGCACCGGCTCGGCAATGGCGCGGGCGCGCTCGACACCATCGGCGATGACGGCGTCGACATGGGCCGGATCATCCATCAGGCGGCGCATTTCACCCTGCACAGGCGCCAGGGTTTCAACGGCCAGATCGGCAAGGTCCTGCTTGAACGCCGAAAACTGAAGGCCGCCGAATTTATTGCAGACCTCGGCGATTTCCACATCGGCCAGCGACGCATAGATCCCCATCAGGTTGGCGGCTTCCGGGCGGCCTTCGAATTGGTCCGGGCCGGTGGGCAGGGCGTCCGGGTCGGTCTTGGCCTTGCGGATTTTCTTGGCGATGGCATCGGCGTCGTCGGTCATATTGATACGCGACAGGTCCGACGGGTCCGATTTGCTCATTTTCGAGGCGCCGTCGCGCAACGACATGACCCGGGTGGCGGCGCCGAAGATCAACGGCTCGACGACGGGGAAAAAATCGACGCCGAAGTCATTGTTGAATTTCTGGGCGATGTCGCGGGCCAGTTCCAGGTGCTGTTTCTGGTCTTCGCCGACGGGCACATGGGTGCCTTTATAAAGCAGGATATCGGCGGCCATTAAATTCGGGTACGCGTACAGGCCGACCGAGGCGTTTTCCTTGTTCTTGCCTGCCTTTTCCTTGAACTGGGTCATCCGGTTAAGCCAGCCGAGCCGTGCCACACAGTTGAAGATCCAGGCCAGTTCCGCATGGCCGGGAACTTGGCTCTGGTTGAAGATGATATGGTGCTTGGCATCGATGCCGGCGGCCAGCATGGCGGTGGCGACGTTGCGGGTGGAAGCCTTCAGCTCGTCCGGGTCCTGCCACACCGTCACCGCATGCAGATCGACGATACAGAACAGGCACTCGTAATCATCCTGCAGGCGCACCCAATTGCGGATCGCGCCCAGGTAGTTCCCCAAGTGCAGATTGCCGGTCGGCTGCACGCCCGAAAAAATTCGTTCCATCGATATTCGCTCCAAATGGTTCTTGCTTTTTAGGGTGTCCCGCCGCCCCGATAAAGACTTTTCAAATCACCAAGACGCGCCGCGCCCAACACCAACGCCAGAACCCCGAACACCGCCATGCCGCCGGCGACCATGGCGGCCAGGCCAAGGACGCGTTCCGGTGTCGTCCCGACCAAGACCTCCGCCAACGGTGCCAACGCCCAATAAAGCGCCAGCCCCATGCCGACTGCGGCCAGGACCATGCGCCACAGGCGTTCCCGCAGGCGGCGGTCGAGAACCAAATGCCCCCGGCGATGAAGGACATACCCCATGATCGCGACATTGAGCCAGCTCGACACCACCGTCGCCGCCGCAATCCCGACATGTAAAAACGGCCCCATCAATAGAAGATTGAGGCCCAAATTGACGAACAGACAGAACACCGAAATCTTGACCGGCGTCGCCGTGTCCTCGCGGGCAAAGAACCCGGGCGCCAGCGCCTTGACCATGACATAGGCCGGCAGCCCCACGGCATAAACCGCCAACGCCGCCGCCGTCGCCAACGTCTCCGGCGGCCCGAACTGGCCCCGTTCGAACAACACCCGGATCACCGGTTCGGCGATCACCATCAAGGCGGCGGCGGCCGGCAACGTTAGCAGAAGCGATAATTCCAAAGCCCGGTTCTGAGAGTGGTGGGCGGCGTCGGTTTCCCCGGCCCGGACCTGGCGCGATAACAATGGCAGCAAGGCGGTGCCGACGGCGACGCCCAGCACCCCCAGCGGCAATTGATTGACCCTGTCGGCGTAGAACAGATACGAGATCGACCCGGCCGGCAGCAACGACGCGATCACCGTGTCGATGACCAAATTGATCTGATAAATACCGGCGCCGATGGCGACCGGCGCCATCCGTTTCATCAGGACTTTGACATCATCGGTCAGCCGGGGCAGGCCCAGACGTATCCACACCCCTTCCCGGCCACAGGCGGCAAACAACCAAAAAAACTGAACCACCCCCGCCGCCGCCACGCCCCAGGCCAACGCATGGCCGGGGGTTTCGGTGAAATTTGCCAGGCCCAAGATAGCGCCGATCAGGCAAAGGTTCAGCAGGATCGGTGTCGCCGCGGCGGCGGCGAAGCGGCCAAGGGAATTGAGCACCCCGGCCATCAGCGAAACCAGGGAGATAAACAGCAAATAGGGAAAGGTGATCCGGGTCAGCTCCACCGTCAGATCGAACTTGGCGGGCTCACCAATGAAACCCGGCGCAAAGCCCAACATCACAAGCGGCATCGCCACTTCAATGACGCCGACGAAAATCAGCAGGGTCCAAAACAGAACGCTGAAAGCGGCCAACGCGAACGCCTTGGCGGCCTCGATTCCTTCCGCCTCGACACGGCCCGCAAACATCGGCACGAAGGCCATGGAGAACGCCCCTTCGGCGAACAGGCGGCGGAACAGATTGGGAAGTTTGAAGGCGACGAAAAATACGTCGGCGCCCGCCGCCGCGCCCAGCACGAAGGCGATCAGAATATCGCGCACGAAACCCAGGACCCGGCTGATCAGGGTGAAGCCGCCGACGGTGGCAATGGATCGCAAAAGCACCATAGCCGCTTATACCAAGATGCAATGATAATAACCCGTAGAGATCGCCCATGCGGTCCACCGGGTAGGAAGGAACACGCAGGCGATGTGGGACATCGGCAAGTTTTTCTGACGCCCCCGGGGGTCGCGGGGGCGCCCCCCGCCATTAAACAACGGGGACACCCCGTGGCCCCGGGCGGGCCGCATGGGCGACCGGAACGGCACCATCCCAAGGCTTTTGGACAACGTCGCGTACGCCTCACGATACCCCGCATCGTCACGCCGCACGCTCCTTGCCGAAAATCTTGGGATGGTGTCTCTATGAGCCATTATCACCGCATTTTGGTATTAAATAACGGTTTATTGTGTCAGCGAAAAGGCGGCTTGGCGGTCGACCGGTATTATCCGCCAAACCGGCCCCTAGGCGGGAGACGCCTCGCCCTTGGCCTGCCTTGCCTCTCCATCGCTCGATTGAGCCCGTTTTTTCCCGGCTTCCTTGGTCTTTTTTGACGCCTTGTCGGGGCCGGTCCCTGAAGACACGACTTCCAAAAGGCCGGTCCGCAAAGCATTCAGCTTTTCCTCGTTATCCACTTTCAGGCCGAAAACGTCCTTGACGTAGAACACATCGATTACCCGCTCGCCATAGGTCGAGATATGGGCGCTCGAAATCTGCAACCCGGAGGCGGTCAGGAAAGCGGTCACGTCGTGCAACAGCCCCAACCGGTCGCGGCCGTTTATTTCGATCACCGTCAGGCGGTTCGACGCCTTGTTGTCGATCAACACCCGGGGCGGAACCTTGAACACCCCGGTTCGTTTTTTCATCGAGGCCTCTTGCGCGGCGGCGAGTTCCTTTGCCGAAAGCAAACGACCCGTCAGCGCCGTTTCAATGCGCCCGCGAAGCCGCTTCAAACGGTCCTTGGCGGCATAGGCGTGGCCATCGGAATCCTGAATCCAGAACATATCCAACACCATGCCGTTGGTCAGCGTCATCACCTTGGCGTCAACGACCGACGCGCCGGCCAGCGCCAAGGCGCCGGCGACGGATGCGAACAGCCCGGGATGGTCGGGGGTGTAGATGGTGATTTCCGTGGCGTCGCGCTGACGCTCAATCCGGCTTTTAATGTGGAGCTTCAGGTCGCCGTCTTCGGCCTTGCGGATCAGCTTGGCATGGTGGGCCAAGGTATCGGTGTCGAAGGCCAGCCAATAATCGTTATAGCCCCTGGCAAAATGTTTTTCGATTTCTTCCGGCCCCCAATCGGCCAGTTGCGCCTTGAGTCCGGCCTTGGCCAATTCGACCCGTTCGCCTTGTCGTTCCGAAGGTATGGCGCCCGCCAATTCTTCCTGGGTACGGAAATACAATTCCCGCAAAAGCCCCGCCTTCCAGGCGTTCCAGACATCGGGACCGACCGCCCGGATATCGGCGACCGTCAACACCAATAACAGGCGCAGGCGTTCCGGCGATTGCACGACGCCGGCAAAGTCGGTGACGGTTTTGGGGTCGTAGATATCCCGCTTGAAGGCGGTATTGCTCATTAACAAATGGTGACGCACCAGCCACGATACGGTTTCGGTTTCCCATTCGTTGAGCCCGAGCCTGGGCCCCAATTCGGTGGCGACATCGGCGCCCAGTTCGGAATGGTTGCCGCCCCGGCCCTTGGCGATGTCGTGGAGGAAAACCGCGACAAAGAGGGCCGGCAACGACTGCATCTCGCCGATCGCGGCACAGGCGGCGGGATGGTCGTCTTTAAGCCGTCCGTCTTCGATCCCCTTGAGGATGCCGATGGCGCGGATGGTGTGCTCGTCGACCGTATAGACGTGATACATGTCGTATTGCATTTGCGCGACGACGTTGCCGAAGTCGGGCAAGAAAAGAGCAAGCACGCCGGCTTCATTGAGCCGCGTCAAGGTGACATCCGGTTTGCGGCCACACATCATGTCCAAGAACAGGGCGTTGGCTTCCGCGTCATTGCGCAAGTGATCGTCGATGAGCTCCAGGTTCTGGGTCACCAGGCGCAGTGCATTGGGATGAATATCGGCGTCATGGCGCTGGGCGGCGCGAAACAACGACAGCAATTTCACCGGTTCTTTGCTGAAGGCGTCGGTGTCGTCAACGGTCAGGCGGTCGCCGTCGAGAATGAAGCCGTCAATCTCGCGCTTGCGGAACCCGAAGCTCGGCAGCCGGAACCTGTGGTGACTTTTTTTCTGCTGGTCTTCAAGCACGGCACAAAGGATTCGGGTCAGGTCGCCGACGTCTTTGGCGACAAGGAAGTAGTCCCTCATGAAACGCTCGACACCTTGGACGCCGTCGCCATCGGCATAGACCATGCGGGCGCTGATTTCATTTTGGACGTTGAAGGTCAGGCGTTCTTCCGCCCGGTTGTTTTGATAGTGCAAATGACATCGGACCGTCCACAGGAACGCTTCTGCCTTGGCGAACAAGTCCACATCTGCCGCCGTCAGCACGCCCTTGGCCTGCAATTCCGTTACGTCATCGACCCGGTACAGGTACTTGGCGATCCAAAACAACGTCTGCAGATCGCGCAGGCCGCCCTTGCCTTCCTTGATGTTGGGTTCCAGCACATAGCGGGTATCGCCCATCCGGTCGTGCCGGGTATCGCGCTCGGCCAGCTTCGCCTCGACGAATTCAAGGCCCGTCGATTCTGAAAATTCCGACCCGAATCGTTGCTTGAAGGTCTTAAACATATCCTGATCACCCCACAGCCAACGCGCTTCCAACAGGGAAGTGCGGATGGTCATGTCGGCCTTGGAAAGCCTGATCGCCTCGTCAATGGAACGGGTCGCATGACCGACCTTGAGGCCTAAATCCCACAGCATATAAAGGATGAATTCGACCACCTGTTCGGTATGCGCCGTCAGCTTATAGGGCACAAGAAACATCAGATCGATGTCCGAAAACGGCGCCAGTTCGCCCCGGCCATATCCGCCGGTGGCGGTGATGCTCATGACCTCGCCGGTGGTCGGGTTGGCCAGGGGATAGACGTTGGTTAAGGCGAAATCGTAGATCGTCCGGACCAGTTGATCGACGAGATGGGTGTTGGCCTGGGCGACGTCGCGGCTGGAGGCGCCGTCTTCTTCGAAGCGGCGGCGGACTTCCGTCCAGCCCCGGTTATATGAGGTTTTGAAGATATCGAGAACCTGCGTTTGCGTTTTCGGCGTATAACCGGACCACCCGACAAGTTCGTCAAGTTCGGCTAAAAGCGCCTTGCGGTCGATGATGTCGCGGGGTTTGGGGATGCTGTCCATGTTCCCATTATATAAAGGGCGCTGGGCAGACGTTAAAGGGGCAAGCCGTTCCGGAATGCAATGAAGATGAATTTTTCCCGGCACCGACCCAGAGGATTGCAATTTTATATCGTACCCGGAATAAATGCGCGGCCCTTGACCGGATTGATCGCCGATACATATGGAGCAAGGCTCCGAAAAGGCGCCTCATTACCAAAATAATCGCTAAAATTTAAGTATATTTGAATAATCTTAATTTTTAAGGCCAAAATTCACCATTTTTTAGCCTGAATTAGTTTAAAATCTTTTCCTAAAAATCAAAATATTACCAAAAATTTTAATTAATTCAGTTAATTACCTTAATTATTCCAATAAGATTATTAAAAAGATCTTATTTTATAAACATTTGGGTTTTATTGCCCTCTTGTGGTGACGAGGACGGCAGGTACGAGCCAATAGGCAGCGGATCAGTCTTGGGCTTCCAGCAATTCCCGCAGCCGGTAGATCAATTCCAAGGCCTCTCGGGGGCTCAAGGCGTCGGCGTCAACCTCTGCAAGCGCGGTTTCCAATGCTGACGGCCCCCTCGCCGCCACGCCGTCGGTTTCGTCCGCCAGCGCCTGAAATAACGGCAGGTCTTCCGCCAACCGGGTCATCGCCGAGGATTGTTCACCTTTTTCAAGCGTCTCAAGCACGTCTGTGGCGCGCTTGACGACGCTTTTGGGAAGGCCGGCCAGGGCGCCGACATGGATGCCGTAGGAGCGGTCGGCCGCGCCGGGCCCCACTTCATGCAGGAACACCACGTCGCCCTGCCATTCCTTGACCCGCATGGTGTGGCACTGGAGCCCCTTGAGCCTTGCCGCCAACGCCGTCAATTCATGGTAGTGGGTGGCGAACAGCGCCCGGCAGCGGTTGGCCTCATGCAGGTGTTCGACCACCGCCCAGGCGATCGACAGGCCGTCAAAGGTGGCGGTGCCGCGGCCGATTTCGTCCAGGATCACCAACGCCCGCGGGCCGGCCTGGTTGAGGATGGCCGCGGTTTCGACCATTTCAACCATGAACGTCGACCGCCCCCGGGCCAGGTCGTCGGCGGCGCCGACCCTGGAAAACAAGCGGTCGACGATGCCGATTTTAGCCGCCTCGGCGGGAACGAAGGAGCCCATCTGGGCGAGCACCGCGATCAACGCGTTCTGGCGTAAAAAGGTACTCTTGCCGGCCATGTTGGGACCGGTCAGCAGCCATAAAAATCCCTCCTGGCCGCGGTCCCCGCCGGTCAGCCTGCAGCCGTTGGCGATAAAGGCGGCGTCACCGGCGTCTGACAGGGCCGCCTCGACCACGGGGTGGCGGCCGCCGGTGATGTGAAAATCGAGACTGTCATCAACCACCGGCCTGACAAAGCGGCTATCAACGGCCAAGGCCGCCATGCCCTGGGCGACATCGAGCGCGGCCAGGGCCCCCGCACATAAAGCAACGGCGTCGGCCCGCCCGGTTACCTCACCGAGGAGTTCCTCGAACAGGTTCAATTCAAGCCCCAGGGCCTGGTCGGCGGCCTTGGCGATGCGGCCTTCAAGCTCGCTCAGTTCCACCGTCGAATAGCGGACCGCGTTAGCCATGGTTTGGCGATGAATGAACGGGCCGTCATCGAGGGGGATTTTATCCGCCTGTTTGGCCGGCACCTCGATGAAATAGCCGAGCACTTTGTTGTGCTTGACCTTAAGCGTCGGGATCGATGTATCTTCCACGTAGCGGCTTTGCAGGCCGGCAATCAGCCGCCGGCTTTCGTCCCTGAGGGCGCGAAACTCATCCAGTTCCGGCGCGTAGCCCGCCGCGATGAAACCGCCGTCGCGGGCATAAAGCGGCAGGTCTTCGGCCAAGGCGCGGCGGAACCGGGAAATGAGCGCGTCGTGGTGGCCAAGGTTGTTGATGGCGTCGGTGATGCCTTCCGGTGCACCTGTTCCCGTATTCTCAAAGATGGCCTTGATTTCTTCCGCCGCCGCCAGGCCGCCCGAGACCGCCGCCAGGTCCCGAGGCCCGCCACGGCCGAGGGTCAGCCGCGACAACGCGCGTTCGATATCCGGGCAACGCTTGAGTATGGCGCGAAGATCGTCACGCAACTGCACGCCGGCGACGAAATGTTGAACCATGTCGAGGCGACGCGCGATGCCTTCGGCATCGGTCAGCGGGGCGGCCAGGTGTGCCCCCAACAGCCGCGCCCCGGTGCCGGTCATGGTCCTGTCGATGACGCCTAAGAGGCTGTTTTTTTGCACACCCGTCAGCGATACCGTCAGTTCCAGGTTGCGCCGGGTGGCGGTGTCGATTTCCATCACCTCGCCTTGGGCCAACTGCTTAGGCGCCGCCAGACGCGGCAGGCGGCCTTTCTGCGTAAGCTCCAGATAATCGACCAGGGCGCCGGCCGCCGCCAATTCCGGCCTCGAAAAGTCGCCGAAACCATCGAGCGTCTTGACGCCGTAAAGGGCGCCCAGGCGTTTCTTGCCGTTGGCGCTGTCGAAGCGGCTGGAGGGCAGGGGGCTTAAACGGTCCTTCCAGTCATTGAGCGTTTCAAACAGATGGGGATGCTGGATAAGGCCGTCCGAGACCAGTAATTCGCCGGGCGAAACCCTGGCCAGGACGGCATCCAGGCCAATCGCGGCAAAGGATTGGGTCAGAAAAACGCCGGTCGACATGTCGATCCAGGCCAAGCCTAAGTCGCCGCCGGCCTCGGCGGCGGCGGCCAGGAAATTGTTCTGCCGCGCATCCAAAAGCGCGTCTTCGGTCAGCGTGCCCGGCGTCACCATGCGCATGACTTGGCGCTCAACGACGGCTTTAGCGCCGCGTTTTTTCGTTTCCGCCGGGTCTTCCGTCTGCTCACAAACCGCGACCTTGAAGCCTTTTTTAATGAGCCGGTTGAGATAGGTCTCGTGGCTGTGCACGGGCACCCCGCACATCGGAATATCGTCGCCCAGGTGCTTGCCCCGCTTGGTCAGCGCGATATCCAACGCCGCCGACGCCTTGACCGCATCGTCAAAAAATAATTCGTAGAAATCCCCCATTCGGTAAAACAGCAGGCCGTCGGGATGCGCTGCCTTGATCGTCATGTACTGCGCCATCATCGGGGTGACGGCCTCAGTGGTATCTTTTTTTGGGGCCGTCGGTTTACGTCCGGGCTTTGGCGCCGCTGCCGTTTGGCCACCGTCGGTGTCTTGTTCGGGGAGTGGGGAGGAAACGGTGGTCGATGCGGTCATTCATCAAGGCAATCAAGAGTGGCGGACAAAGCGACCATAACACAGGGTTTAATCACGTGCTATTCATCCCGGCCCGCCTTTTTGTAATCCATCAAGCGCCCTCTGATGGGCTTCCCGAGAGGCTTCACCAAAACAACAAAAAATCACTGTTTCCATGACGCTGTCCCCGGCCAGCACGTCGGCGACGGTGGCGACGGCGATGTCGGCGGCCAAGGCGGGCGGGAAGCGGTAAACGCCGGTACTGATGGCGGGAAAGGCGATGCTATGAAGGGCGTTTTCCCGGGCCAGCAACAGAGACGCCCGGTAACATCCGGCAAGCAGGGCCTCTTCGCCCTCGCCGCCGCCCTGCCAGACCGGGCCGACGGTGTGAATGATATGGCCGGCGGAAAGTCCGTAACCTTTCGTGATGCGCGCCTCGCCGGTGGGGCAGCCGCCGAGCCCTCGGCATTCGGCCAGCAATTCAGGCCCGGCGGCGGCATGAATGGCGCCATCGACGCCGCCGCCGCCAAGCAGCTGCTCGTTGGCGGCATTAACGATGGCATCGGCCTTGAGTCTGGTGATATCGCCCTCGACGATCGTCATCCGTTGCAGGGTTTCTTGATGGATCATGGTGTTTCCCTCTTACCTCCCAGTTTATCAACTTTCACCTACAGCTTCACCTGTGCTAACCGCCCCACTTGTGCTAACCGATAATGATGCCGGATCAATCTCCCAACAACGTCCTTGTCTATGTCGGCTTCGACCGCATCGGCGACGGGCTGCTCAAACTGCCATTTGTGCGGGGCCTTCGCATGGCTTTTCCCGAAGCCCGCATTACCTGGTTGGCAGGCAAGGAAGACAGCGTCTATGCCGGCGTCCTGGCGGACCTGGCCGAGGGCCAGATTGACGAGGTCATCGAGTACGCCGGCATCGGGGTTGGGCCTAGCGAATTGCTGCGGCGGCTGCCAAAAGGCCCCTTAAGCGGGCGGTACTTCGATCTGATTATCGACACCCAGAGAACGCTGTGGACCAGTTTATCGTTATGGCGGGTTCGCCACGGGGCCTTCATTTCCCCGGCCGCCCGTTTTTTGCTGTCATCGACAAAGCCCGAACAAGGCTACCGCTTCCCGAAAACCATGCAGCGCCAGTTATTGGACTTGCTGGAACTGGCCAGCGGCAAGGGCTTTGCCTCCCCGGACCGCTTGCAGATCGACCTCAGCCCGAACCTAACCGACACCGCCGCCCGGCTGCTGCCGGACGGCCCCAGTTACATCGGCGTTGCCCCCGGATCGGGCGGGCCGCCAAAATGCTGGCCCCTGGATAATTTTATTTCCATGGCCCAACGACAGGCGGCGAAAGGGCGGGTGCCGGTATTTTTGCTGGGACCGAAGGAAGACGGGTGGCTGGACCAAATCAAAACGGCCGTCCCGGAAGCCCTGTTCCCCCTGCAGGACGACGGCGTCCAGGCGGCGTTTGGGTATTCTCCGATGTTGACGATCGCGATATCGAAACGGTTTCAGGCGGCGGTGTCCAACGATTCCGGCACCGGGCACATGCTGGCCGTCGGCGCCAAGCCGGTGGTGATCCTGTACGGCGTTACCGCGCCTAAAAAATTCCGACCGATGACCGACAGGCTGACCATCGTCCGCGCTCAAGGCTTCGGCGGCCCGGAAATGCACAACATTCCCATCGATGCCGTCGAGGACGCGCTTGAAAGGGCATTTGTTTAACCGCAAATTCGTCGTCGCAAATGAAGCCATTTGCTCGGGATTTGCTTTTTATTGAACCGCAAATTCGTCGTCGCAAATGAGTCCATTTGCTCGGGATTTGCTTTAGCCGGGTTCCGTTTCCGGCGGCGGGTATTTTTTCATCAGCCACACCAGCACTAATAGCCCGGGCACGGCGGCAACGGCGCTGATCAGGAAAAAACCGCTCCAGGCGATCTGGTCCGCCACTAGGCCGGCGGTGGCCGACAACACGTCGCGGCTAAAGGCCGTCACCGAGCTCAACAGCGCGTACTGGGTCGCCGTATAGGCCTGGTTGCACAGCGACGACAGATAGGCGACGAAGGCCGATGTGGCCATGCCGGAGGTGACGTTTTCCGCCGTAATGGTCGCCACCAGCATCGCAACGTTGTGGCCGACCTTGGCCTGAATGACGAACATCAAGGTGCCGGCGATCTGCAGGACGCCGCAAATCATCAGGCTTCGCATGATGCCGATCCGGTTAACCAGGATGCCGCCGATCAGTCCGCCGACGATGATGGCGCCGAGGCCGAACGCCTTGGTGACATTGGCGATCTCGACCGTGCTGAAGCCCATGGCGATATAGAAGGGGCCGGCCATCACCCCTAAGTAGGATTCACCCAGTTTATAAAGCGCGATAAACGCCAAAACGGCGGCCCAGCCCGAATGTGACATGAAGTCTCGAAAGGGTGCGATCACCCCTTCATATAACCAAGCCAGGATGCGGGCCAGCCAGGGCGCCGTGCCGGATGCCAAATGCGAGGCCATGCGTTGTTCTTCGGCCTCGGCGGCCGCAAGCGACGGGCCGGTGTCGGGTTCGCGGGCAAAAAGAATCGTCACCATGCCGATGGCAACCAAGGCACCCATGATGACGTAGACCTGGTTCCAGGTGAACACGGCGGCCAGCCACAGGGCGCCTGCGCCCGCGCTTAACATACCGGCCCGGTAGCCGAGCACGATCGCGCCGGCGCCGGCACCCTGTTCATCGTCTGCAAGGACCTCGACCCGATACGCATCAATGACGATATCCTGGCTGGCCGACGTAAACGCCACCAACAGGGCGAACAGCGCCGTCATGCCGGGGTTTTCCGCCGGGCTGGTCGACGCCATGGCGAAGATTGAGGCCATCAACGCCACCTGCGCCACCAGGGCCCAGCTTCGCCGGCGGCCGAGCAGGCCGGTGAGAACAGGCACCGGCAACCGGTCGATCACCGGCGCCCACAGGAACTTGAATGTGTAAGGCGTGCGGACCAGGGAAAACAGGCCGATGGCGGTCAACGATACGCCTTCGATCTTGAGCCAGACAGAAAGTGTGGAGAACACCAACAACAACGGCAGGCCGCTGGAAAACCCCAATAACACGATGATCAGGACGCGGCGGTCGGCATAAACCTTGGCCGCGTCGAGCCACGATTTCATGTCACCGCCCGGCGCTCTTCATCCCCCTCAAGCAACGCCTCGCAGGCGCGCAACACCTGGTCTTCGCCGATGGCGCCGATGCAGGGGAAAAGCTGATATTTGTTGGCGCGGCGGTGACATCGCCAGAAGCAGTGATAGCATTCCATTTCCTGGAAGACGAAACGCGCGTTATCGGGCGTCAACTCCTTGGGGTACGGCACGAAACTGCCGAAGTGTCCGCCGCCGACAATGACCACGGTGGGACATCCCAAGGCGATACTCAGATGCGCCGGCCCGGTATCGTTGCTGACCACCAGCGATGCATGCTTCATCAAGTCCAACAGTTCAGGCAAGTCGGTCTTTCCGGTCATATCGATGATGCCTTCAGTATCCCCGGTATCACGGATTGCCTGTTCGATTTCTTCTTGGCCGGACCGTTCCTCGACGCGGCCGACAAATATCACCCGCAAGCCTCTATCCCTAAACGTCTTGGCCAACGCCGCATAACCCGCCAGCGGCCAGTGGCGGCCGGGCTCATTGCTGCCCGGATTGAGGACGACGTAAGGCAGCCCCTCGTTGATGGGCGGCGCCTGGTCGCGCCACGTAATTTGAGGCGCCTCAGGCGGGATAGTGGTCCCGGTAACGGCAGAGATAAAACGGAAATGGCGGATGATTTCGTGGGTCGGATAGGGCCCGGTATCGATGATTTCATCGACCTGGCTCAGGTAATAGCTGAACTCGGACCGGGTCCGTTCGCTCACATAAGGATGGGACGCCACGGTCCTGGGCGCCGATGACACCCAGACCAGGCTGTCCACCATCAGGGCGCGGCGCATATAAGAATCGCTGACCGTAATGGCCGGCGCCAGGCCGCGTACCCACAGCGACACCTTGAACCGGTAAAAAGGCCGCCGGGCATAGGCATGTTCGTCGATGGTGTAAACGCGGTAGCCTTTAAAAACATCGCCCGCCAAGTTGCCCCAACTTTTGCAGCCCAAGACGGTGATGTCGGACTTATCGACGCCAAAGGCCCCGGCATAATGATCAAGGGTGCGGCGAAATAGAACCATGTCGCCGATGCCGTCCATGCGCACAACCAGGACACTGCGACGCTTTTTAAAAACCGGCCAATGCCGCGCGATCAAGTCCAAGGGCCGGAACATCCACCACCGCCGACGCATCCCGGCGGGAAAGGTGCGCCAGAACGCCGTCGTCGTAAATCGTCCGGAAGTCCCGGGTTTAGGCGGCTCGGTTTTAGGATCGGGCGTCGCCATCACCCCAGTTTTTCCCCGACCAAGGCCTTAAAGGACACATCCGGGCGGGCGCCAATATGGGAAATGCACTCGGCCGCACAAATGCCGCCAATCCGTGCGCTGGTGAACAGGTCCCGGCCCGAGGTCAGGCCGTACAGAAACCCCGCCGCATAGGCATCACCGGCACCAGTGGTATCAATCAGGGTGTCCACCGTCTCAGCGTCAACCATATGGACCTCGTCGCCGGAAACAATAACCGAGCCCTTTTCGCTGCGGGTGAGGGCCGCGACTTCGCAATGGCCGCGAACCGCCTGCAGCGCATCGTCAAAATTCTCGACCTGATAGAGAGACATGATTTCTTCTTCATTGGCGAACAGGATATCGACATGGTGTTCCGCCAGGTCGAGGAAGTCCTCGCGGTGACGGCCGACGCAAAACGGGTCCGATAGGCTGAGCGACACCTTGCGGCCGGCTTGATGGGCCCCGTCGGCGGCTTTGACGAAGGCTTCCTTGGCGGCCGGGGGATCCCAGAGATATCCCTCAAGATAGGTGATCTCTGCATCGGCAATCTGTTCCAGATCGATGTCATCGGGGCCAAGGTCAACACACGCGCCCAAGAACGTCTGCATGGTGCGCTGGGCATCGGGGGTGACCAGAACCATGGACGTCGCCGTCGGCGGGCCGGTCACCGTCGGCGGGGTGTCGAAGGAAACCCCTATCGCATGGATGTCGTGACGGAAGACTTCGCCCAGTTGATCGTTATGGACCTTGCCGACAAAGGCCCCGGACCCGCCCAGGGACGCCAGCCCGGCAATGGTATTGGCGGCGGAACCGCCGGAACATTCAATTGCCGCGTCGACTTTATCGTAAAGCCGCTTGGCCTCAATGGCGTCAATCAGGGTCATGGCGCCCTTGGTCATGCCTTCGGAAACCAACAGGTCATCATCCGCATGAACCAAGATATCGACAATGGCATTACCGATGCCGATAACATCAAACCGGGGAGCCCCCATAAACTTCTCCTGAGTTAGTACCCGCCATCATAAAAGGATGGCGAGTACTAGGGATGGAAATTAACAGCGGGCCTGAGTATAACGGCGGGCCCGCCTTCGACAACAGGCCCTACGCAATACCTGGAATCAATCAACATGTTATCTGCATTTTTCAAGGGAATCTCTCAATTAAACGACCGCCCGACCCAAAGGGTGCTGTGGATTTCCATCATCGCCGCCATGTTGGTGTTCGCCTTGTTGTGGGGCGTGGTCGGGGTGCTGTTGGGCGCAACCTCGATTTTCACCTTAGGCTGGCTGGAGTGGGTCGTTGATCTGTTAGGCGGGCTGGCGACTTTTGTGCTCACCTGGTTTTTGTTCCCCGGCGTGATCAGCGCCGTTATCGGCATCTATCTTGGTGACATTGCCGACGCCGTGGAAGCCCGCCATTTTCCGGAATTAGGCCCGGCCAAAAATTTGCCGTTGTCAAAGGCGGTGTTGGTGACGCTAGGGTATCTAGGAGTCCTGATCCTTTTGAACCTATTTCTTCTGGTCTTCCTGCTGATCCCGCCGCTATTCCCTTTTGTTTTCTATACCGTTAACGGCTATCTTTTGGGCCGAGAGTATTTTGAGCTGGTGGCGTTGCGCCGGATCAGCCCGGAGCAGACCCGGCGTCTTCGAGCAGCCCATCGGGGCAAGCTGTTCCTGACGGGTGTCGTCATGGCGTTGCTGTTGACCTTGCCGGTGGTTAATCTGTTGGCCTCCGTCGTGATCACTGCCGCCATGGTTCATTTGTTCGAGGATTGGCGACGAAACCCCGGTCGCGCCTAAGGTTTTCGGGTCGGCGAAAAGGAAAAAGGAAACGCGTTATGTTCCGAAAGAAAAAAGAAGAATCGGCCGTTGACGTCGAAATGTCGGCGCCGCCGATGAAGCCCTTCACCAAGAAGGGCTCACATGCGCCCAACAAGCCGCCGACCGCACCGACGTTTCATCCCGATATTCCCCGCCGGCCGTCGCCCGAAATTCCCGCCATGCACACCAGACAAACCGAGCGCGTGACCAACGGTGCCCAGGACAGCAAACGGCTGCTGATCGGCCGCGACAACTGCCTCAACGGTGAGATCACATCGTGCAACCGGCTGGTCGTCGAGGGCCGCGCCGAAGTCTCCCTGCAAGGCGCCCACACCATCGAGGTCACTGAGCACGGTTTCTTCAAGGGTTTCGCCGATGTCGAGGTCGCGGACATCAGCGGTCACTTTGAGAGCGAGTTGGTGGCTCATGATCAATTAATTCTCCGCGCCGGTGGACGCATCAACGGCACCGTTCGCTACGGCCGCATCGTCATCGAGGCCGGCGGCAAAGTTTCCGGCGATATGCAGGCCCTGGACGTCCCCCGCGCCAACGAAGAGGGCGACGACGAAGACGGCAACGCCGATGCCGAGCCCCTGACACCGACAAATAAGACGTGACGCCGACGCGCGGTATCCTCTCTCTGGCCGTAACGCTGGGGCTGATCGCCTGCGCCGAGACAACGCGGCCGGTGGCGCCGGCCGCCAAGGCCGCCCCGACAACCAAACCCGCCGTAGTTGCCGTCGCGCCGGTAACGCCAACACCCGCCGCCCCGCCGATAAAGGTCTACCCGCCGCCGTCACGCCTTTCCGGGCTGGACCGCCAACAAGTGACAGGCCTGTTAGGGACGCCCGGGTTCGAACGTCTGGATGAGCCTGCCTTGATCTGGCAATACCGCTCCGCCAATTGCGCGTTGGATATTTTCATGTACCGGAACGGTAAAGAAGAAGCCTACAAGGTCCGCCATTTCGAAGCCCGAAGCCGGGGTACGGTCGCGGTTAGTGAAAAGGACTGTTTCGTGGGTCTTTTAAAAGCCCACGAGCAACGGTCTTAGTTTTTTTAAATCGCAAATTCGTCGTCGCAAATGAGTCCATTTGCTCGGGATTTGCTCTTGTTGTAACCGCAAATTCGTCGTCGCAAATGAGTCCATTTGCTCGGGATTTACTCTTGTTGTAACCGCAAATTCGTCGTCGCAAATGAGTCCATTTGCTCGGGATTTGCTCTTGTTGTAACCGCAAATTCGTCGTCGCAAATGAGTCCATTTGCTCGGGATTTGCTTTTATTCAACCGGTTTCCTTCGCCTTGTAACGGCAAAACTCATTGACCCTGCATTCGGCACAAAGCGGTTTTCGGGCCTTGCAGACATACCGCCCATGCAGGATCAGCCAGTGATGGGCATGGGTTTTCCATTGATCGGGGGTGCGTTTCAGCAACCCTTTTTCCACATCCAACGGCGTTTTTCCCGGCGCCAGGCCGGTGCGATTGGAAACCCGGAAGATGTGGGTATCCACCGCGATGGTCGGCTCACCGAAGGCGACGTTCAACACCACGTTGGCGGTCTTGCGGCCGACGCCGGGCAGGGATTCCAAGGCTTCACGATCCTGGGGCACTTCGCCGGCGAATTCGTCAATCAGGCGATGCGATAGGCCGATGACGTTTTTGGCCTTGGTGTTGAACAACCCGATGGTCTTGATGAAATCGCGGACCTTGGCTTCACCCAAGGCAATCATTTTTTGCGGTGTATCGGCGGCCTTGAACAAGGGGCCGGTGGCCTTGTTGACGCCGACATCGGTGGCCTGCGCCGACAGCACCACGGCGACCACCAGGGTATAAGGATTTTTCCAGCGAAGTTCTGTCTCGGGCTTCGGCATCGCCTCGGCCAGGCAACCGTAGAATTCGTCGATATCGGCTTTTTTCATTCTCTGGGGATAAGTCTAATCGAGCCCGAGCACGTCGCGCATGGAATACAACCCCGGTGCTTGGCCTTGGGTCCATAATGCCGCGCGAATAGCACCCCTGGCAAAGACCGCGCGGTCACCGGCCTTGTGGGTCAGCTCAATCCTTTCCCCGTCACCGGCGAAGATGACCGTGTGGTCGCCGGCGATATCGCCGCCCCTCAGCGTCGCGAAGCCGATGTTGCCGGTGACGCGGGGGCCGGTGTGGCCGTCGCGCACCCGTTGGGACGCCTTGTCCAGGTCGACGCCGCGGCCCGCCGCCGCCGCTTTTCCTAAGGCCAGCGCCGTTCCCGACGGTGCATCGACCTTATGGCGGTGGTGCATTTCGACGATTTCGATATCGTAATCATCGCTTAAGATCCCGGCGACCTGTTCGGTCAATCCCAACAACAGGTTGACGCCGACGCTCATATTGGCGGCCTGTACGATCACCGTCTTTTCCGATGCCGTCGACAGCGTGCTCAGATGATCGGCATCGAGCCCGGTGGTGCCGACGATCAGCGCCCGGCCCAGGTCCGCGGCCATTTCCGCGTGCCTGGCGGTGGCAACCGGAAGGGTGAAATCGACCACCGTGTCGGAGACCTGAAACAACGCTTGCGCGTCATCACCGACAGTCAGGCCCAAAGCTTCGGCGCCGGCGATTTCGGCGACGTCCCGGCCGATCATGTCGCTGCCCAGCGCTTCGGTGCCACCGGCCAACTCGCATCCGTCGGTGGCCAGAATCTCACGGACAAGCATCTGTCCCATGCGCCCGGCGCAACCGACAATTCCGATCTTCATGGCTTCATTCCCGTCCTTGGTATGCTCAATCTTTCAATTCTTTAGGCGACGCCGGGCCGGATTGCCAGAATTTTCCGCCTGAAGACGATGACGCCCCGAGGACGATGCGTTGTACCGCATCGCCCTCAAGGGCGTCATAATCGATGATTAAGCCTTGTGGTCCGTCCGCCCTACAACGGAGGCGTACATGCCGCAACGCATTTGCCGTCGCCGTCAAACTCCAAGGTCTTGCCGCTGAGCGGGATATGCACCGGTACCCTGACCGCTTTCTTGAAGGTCGCCGTCCGGGTGCCGGGGAGAATCTTGCCGTCCTTGGTCGCCGGTTCGTTGGCGTGAGAGGCGATTACGGATTTCGGGCGGATCATATTATTGATCACATGCGCGGCTTCCTTCGGCCCGGTGGTAAAGGTATCGCCGATATTCATGACCACCAATTCGGCATGGTAATAACCGCGCACCACCAAGTCCTGCTCGGCGGTCATGCCGGTATCACCGGACAGGTAAACGACGAGTCCATTGGTGAACTGCAGGATGTAGCCGGTGGCTTGGCCGGCATAACCGGAGATCCCGGCCGCCTTCATCGCCGCCCCCATATCGCCACCGATGAAAGCCGGATTTACGCCGTTGGAGTGCAGCGCCGGCACGGTGGAAATCTTGACGCCGCCGACCTTCTTGGTGGCGCCGAAGCGGACCAACACTGAATTCTTCGGATTGCCGCCAAGGGCTTGCAGTTTAGCCTTAAAGAAACCCTGCATTTCGCTGCCGGTAACGATCTTGGCGTTCTTGGCCAGCGCGATGTTGACGGTACTGGTGTTGGGGACCGCCGAGACGGACCCGTCCGGCTTGGCGCAACTGCCGGCATTGGGCCCGGACGTATGTTTGTCGCCGACGTGATCGCCGTGCATGTGGCTGACCAGGAGTGCGTCGATCTTGCCGAGCCGGGGAACGTCGGCTCCGGCGACGGTGCGCCCGACATCATAAAGCAGGCGGGTGCCGTCCGGATCTTCGAAGACAAATGCCCGGTCGAGGCGGCAGAACTCGCCGTCCTGGCCGCCCAAGGGCGTAATCTTTACATTCGCGGCCGAGGCGGGCGCCGCGGCCAATCCCATAGACAGGCCGATAAAGGCGGCCGCCAGGGTCAATAGTATCTTCCTCATTGTAGAATTCCTCCCAATTTTCGAACTTTTACAATTTTGGATTGTTTCCCGGGCGCAGTTTGAACGGTTTTTCTTTTTATTTCCAGGGTCCGTGGATTATTAATCAATCAAGACTTTGTGAATAAAAAAATACATGCGATTTCCGGGGAGGGAATATGACCTACAAAAGCGGCCGCCATTTTCTGCAAATTCCGGGACCCACCAATGTACCGGACCGCATTTTGCGGGCCATGGACAGGCCGACCATCGACCACCGGGGCCCGGCCTTCGCCGACATGGCGTTGCAGGTGCTGTCCGGGATCCGGGGCGTTTTCAAAACCGAACAGCCGGTGATCATCTATCCGGCGTCGGGCACCGGCGCCTGGGAGGCGGCCCTGGTCAACACGCTTTCGCCCGGCGACAAGGTGTTGATGTTCGAAACCGGGCAGTTCGCGACGCTGTGGCTGCGGGTCGCCGAACGCTTAGGGTTGGATGCCGAACTGGTTGCCGGCGATTGGCGTTCCGGCGTCGATGCCGCCGCGCTCGAAGCCCGGCTCAATGACGATAAAGACCACGCCATCAAAGCGGTTTGCGCCGTCCACAACGAGACCTCGACCGGCGTTACCAGCGACATCGCCGCCATCCGCAAGGCCATGGATAACGCCGGGGGGAAATCGGGCCACCCGGCGCTGTTGTTGGTCGATACCATTTCCTCGCTGGCCTCCATCGATTACCGCCACGACGAATGGGGGGTCGACGTCACCGTCGCCGGTTCGCAAAAAGGCCTGATGCTGCCGCCGGGGCTGTCGTTCAACGCCGTCAGCGAAAAAGCGCGTGCCGCCAACGAGGCGTCCGGGTTCCCGGTCTCCTATTGGCGCTGGGACGACATGCTGGCCACCAACGAAACCGGTTTTTTCCCCTACACGCCGGCGACCAATCTGCTCTACGGCCTCAAAGAAGCCCTGCTGATGCTGAACGAAGAGGGGCTGGATAACGTCTTCGCCCGCCACGACCGGCTGGCGGAAGCGACGCGGCGCGCCGTCAAGGCCTGGGGGCTGGAGGTTTTGTGCCAAAACCCCGAGGAATATTCCAGTTCGCTGACCGCGGTGCTGATGCCCGACGGCCAGGACGCCGATGAATTTCGTAAATTGGTGTTGGACCGCTTCGACATGTCCTTGGGCAACGGCCTCGGCAGGCTCGCCGGCAAGGTGTTCCGCATCGGCCATCTCGGCGATTTCAACGAACTGATGCTGGCCGGCACCTTGTTCGGCATCGAAAAGGGGCTCAGGCTTTCCGGCATCAACAGCGCCCAGGGCGGCGTCGAGGCGGCGATGGATTACCTGGACGGAAATTGAGGATGGGGGCTGAGGCCAATGCCGAATACAGAAAACGGCCAGGAAACGGTGTATTGCGCGCCGCCGGACCCGGTATTGCGGGCGCCGGCAGTGACCTTAGGCGCATTGGCCTGTGACACCCACGCCCATATCTGCGGCCCGGAAGCCGAATACGCCTATTCAGACGACCGCATCTATACGCCGCCGGACGCCCTGCCCGCCGATTATCTAAAACTCCTGAAAACCCTGGGCGCCGAACGATGCGTGCTGATCCAACCCAGCGTCTACGGCACCGACAACACCGTCATGCTGGGCGCCATCCAGGAAATCAACGCCGCCGGGGTAACCTGCCGGGGCGTCGCCGTCGTCGATGACACCATCACCGAGGCCGAACTGGACGACATGCACGCAACCGGGATACGGGGCTTGCGTTTCAACCTTGTCGACCTCAAAGATCCGTCCCAGGGCGCGCCGCTGCAGACGATCCGGCGTTTAAGCGAGCGGATCGCGCCCCGGCGTTGGCACACCGAATTACTGATTCACGCCGATGATGATCCCGAGTTCGACGAAACCTTCGGCGATTTCCCGACCGAGATCGTCGTCGGCCACACCGGCTATTTGCGCCTCGGCCAGGACGCCGATTGCGACGGCTTCCAGGCGATGCTGCGCCTGGCCCAGGCCGGGCGCTGCTGGGTCAAGCTGACGGCGCCGTACCGCATATCGGCGGCAGGATTGCCCTACCCGGAAGCCGGGGATTTCGCGCGTGCCGTTGTCAACGCCGCGCCGGACCAGGTCATCTGGGGCACCGACTGGCCCCACGTCAAGGTATCGACGGCGATCCCCAACGACGCCGATCTCTGCGATATCTTTTTCGACTGGATTGACGATGCGGAAACGCGGAAACGCATTCTGGTCGACAACCCGGCCCGGCTTTATGATTTTTAATAATTTCCAATAAAAAGGACCCGATATGCTGTTTTCAATTGTGATTTTCGATGAGCCGGACACCGCCGCCCTCAGGGATGAATGGCGGACGCGCCACCTCGACTACCTGAAAGAGTTCGACGACCAGACCTTGTTCGCCGGCCCGTTCACAACAGACGACGAATCCGCCGACCTCGGCAGCATGCGGTTGCTCGATTTTCCCGACCGGGCGGCGGCCGAAAAACACGTCGACGACGAGCCCTATGTCCACGCCGGCATTCAGCAACGCTGGCATATCAACCGCTGGGAGGCGTCTCTCCCTTACACCTGGCGCGATTGCCCGCGCACCGAAGGCAACCTCCAGGCCTATTTCCACGGCCTCGACGTGGCCGACGGAGTCGAGCGCCGCGCCTCGGTTCAGGAGGAACAATACGCCTACCTGGACGAGCATGCGCAATCGATCATGGTCCGGGGGCCGCTCCTCACGGACGACGGCGCCAGCCAAATCGGCAGCGTCATGCTGTTCGATTCGCCGGATATGGCGGCGAACCGGGCGTTATTGGACAACATGCCGTTCACCAAGGCCGGGGTTTACAAAGACATCACCTTCCACCGCTGGCGCTTCGGCCGCGTCTTCGACCGGTTCAAGGTTCCGGTTTAGGGAGCGCCCCGAACCGCCGCTCCGAAATATACGCGCTGAAAATAAAAAGTAGGCATTGGTGGGCATTGGTCGGCATTCGGTGGACATTGGTGGACATTTCGGTAGACATCGGGTGGACATCGGGTAGGCATTTGGTGGACATCCGGTGGATTTTTTACCGGCCTTGGGCGGTATTTGGTGCGAATCCGGAACGACTTGCCTATTCGCCCCAAAACGCAGGCAACCACGGGCATCCGCTAAGGGGCCCGGTTTTCCCATTCGTCATATTCACGATGTCAAAGAGCGGTGTTGTTGTCTTTGCTTAAAAAGAACATTAAGGGAACATATAATCTTAAAATATCGAGAGTCAAGGACTAGGCTTTAGTTCTTTTTATTGATAATGATATCAAAAAATGATATCATTATAAGCATGATAAAAAATGAGGGAAAAACACAAGGCCACGTTAACAGGCATTTTCTCCGATCCGGTTTCGGGCACGATCCCATGGACCGATATCGAGAAAATGATGGCGGCTTTTGGCGCCGAGATATCGGAGGGCCGGGGCTCCAGGGTACGGGTTTTCCTGAATGGGGTCAGGGCTGTTTTTCACCGCCCCCATCCCGAACGGGAAACCGATAAAGGCGCCGTCAAATCCGTTCGCCGGTTTCTTATGGCCGCGGAAATTACGCCCGGAAAGGAAGACTGAGACATGCTGAAATACAAAGGCTATTGCGCCAAGGTGGAACTTGATGAAGACGCCGGCGTCCTGCACGGCGAGGTCATCGGCACCCGCGACGTCATCACCTTCCAGGCCGACACCGCCAAGCAGGCGGTTGCCGAATTCCACGCGTCGGTCGATGATTACCTGGATTTTTGCACTGAGCGCGGCGAAGTGCCGGAGAAACCCTTAAGCGGTCAATTCCTGGTCCGCGCCACGCCGGACCTGCACCGCCGCGTCCACATCGCCGCCACCGCGTCCGGCATGAGCGTCAACGCCTGGCTAACTAGGACATTGGATGAGGATACCAAGGAGTTTGGATGAGGGGGCATTAAGGACCTAGTGCCAACGCAGAGAATCTGGTTGCAGTCCACTCCTAAACCAGAATGTTAAACCATGGTATAGATAGGCGGGGGCAAAACAGGGTGGTATCCTTTCCGGTGAGTGAAAAGGGAGGGGAAAATGGCGACGGAAGATAAATGCTGCACCATCGTGCCGTACTTCAAGGTTCATGACGGCCAGCTCGAGGCCTTCAAGGCCAAGTGCGATGATTTCATTAAAATGACCCGGCAAGAGGACAAATGCCTGTATTACGGCTTCAGCTTCGATGGCGACGAGGCCCACTGCCGGGAGGGCTATGAAGACGCCGCCGGATTGTTGGCGCACCTGGAAAACATCGGTGAATTGCTGCAAGAGGCGCTGAAGATCTCCGACCTCACACGGCTTGAAGTGCACGGCCCGGAGGATGAATTGGCGGCGTTGCGGGAACCGCTGGCCGGCCTTGGTCCCCAGTTCTTCACCCTGGAGTACGGTTTTAGGAATTAACCGACCCCCCGAACCGCCAGTAGGCGATTACGGCGCGCGGTGATGCGGCTCGGTGAAGTCAATCGCCGGGCCTAGCGGCACGATGGCGGTCGGGTTGATGGTCTCGTGGCTGGCGTAATAGTGCGATTTGATGTGGTCCATATACACCGTCGCCGCGACGCCGGGGTGCTGGTAGAGGTCGCGGACATAGGCCGCGAGGTTCGCATAATCAGCGATCCGCTTCAGGTTGCATTTGAAATGGCCGACATAGACGGGATCGAAACGCACCAGCGTGGTGAACAGCCGCCAATCGGCCTCGGTCACGCTATCCCCAACCAGGTAACGGCGCCCCGATAGGTGCTCTTCGAGCCAGTCGAGGGTTTCGAACAGCGGCACCACGGCCTCTTCATAGGCCTCTTGGGAGGTCGCGAACCCGGTCCGGTAAACGCCGTTGTTGAGGGTTGCGTAGATGCGTTCGTTGATCGGGTCGATTTCGGGGCGCAAGGCGTCGGGATAATAATCGCCCGGCGTCGCGCCGATACCGTCGAAGGCCGAATTGAACATGCGGATGATTTCCGACGATTCGTTGGAAACGATGGTGGCGGTTTTTTTATCCCAAAGCGCCGGTACGGAGGCACGCCCTGAGTAGTCGGGTTCCGCTGCCGTATAGACCTGGTGAAAGAACTCGGCGTTGTTGACGCTGTCGGGGATAACGCCGTCGCCGGCATGGAAGGTCCAGCCGTCGGCGCCCATGTGCCAGTTCACCACCGACAATGAGACCATCTCTTCCAGCCCCTTGAGGACGCGGAAGATCAGCGTGCGGTGCGCCCACGGACAGGCGTAGGAAACATAAAGGTGATAGCGCCCGGCCTCGGCCTTGAAGCCGCCGGCGCCGCTCGGGCCCGGCGCGCCGTCAGGCGTGATCCAATTGCGGAACCGGGCATCCTTGCGCACGAAGCGGCCTTTATTGGCCTTGGTATCATACCAATGGTCCACCCATTTTCCGTTTTGCAGAAGTCCCATTAAAAACGCCCTTCTCGGTAGTCCCGGCCCTGAAAACCTGAGCCCTACTCCTTCAAGTCCTCCCACAGCTCCTTGACCTTGCCGAAGAAGCCGTGCGCTTGCGGGGAGTGGTGCTCAGGGCTGCTGTCTTTTTCGAATTCCTTGAGCAGTTCTTTTTGCTTATCGGTCAGGTTGACCGGCGTCTCGACCATGACCTGGACGAACATGTCGCCGCGCGCCGACGAGCGCAGGATCGGCATGCCCTTGTTCTTGAGCCGGAACTGGTGGCCGGTGGGGGTGCCTTCGGGGATGGTGACGCGAACCAGCTTGGCTTCCAGGGTCGGCACCTCCAGGGTGCCGCCGAGCGACGCCGTCGCCATCGAGATCGGCACCCGGCAATAGATGTCGGCGCCGTCGCGCTGGAACAGGCGGTGCGGCTTGAGGCTGAGGAAAATATAAAGATCCCCCGGCGGCGCGCCCCTTAAGCCGGCTTCGCCTTCGCCGGCGAGGCGGATGCGGGTGCCGTCCTCGACCCCTTGCGGGATATTGACGGAAAGCTGTTTTTCGTGGTGGACCCGGCCCTGGCCTGCGCAGTTGGAACACGGCGTCTTGATGACCGTGCCTTGGCCGCTACAGGAAGGACAGGTGCGCTCGACGGTGAAAAAGCCCGACTGCGCCCGCACCCGGCCGTGGCCGTGACAGGTATCGCAGGATACGGGTGCTGCGCCACCGGCGGCACCGGTGCCGCTGCATTCACCGCAGGCCGCCGACGTCGGCACCTTGATATCGGTCTTGTTGCCGTTGAAGGCCTGTTCCAGGGAGATTTCCATGTTGAAGCGAAGGTCGGAACCCTTGCCGGCGCCGCTTGGGCCCCCCTGGCGGCCACCGAAATCGCCGAACATCTCATCGAAGATATCGGCAAAGCCGGACGCGAAGCCGCCCCCGAATCCACCAGGCCCACCGCCACCGGGACCACCGGCGCCGGCCTGTTCAAAGGCGTCATGGCCGAAACTGTCATAGGCGGCGCGCTTTTGGTCATCCTTGAGGACATCATAGGCCTCGGAGACGTCCTTGAACTTCTTTTCGGCCTTTTTGTCATCCGGGTTGCGGTCCGGATGATATTTCATGGCGAGCTTGCGATAGGACTTCTTCAGGTCGTCGGCGCTGGCGTCCCGGGCAACCCCAAGTGTCGCGTAAAAGTCATCTTTAGCCATTGCGAAGCACCTTTAGGGGATTGACCATGAGACCAACGCCTACGCGGTTAAGTGGCGGGCCTGCCTAGTTGGCCTTCTTTTTGTCATCGTCGTCGTCCTGCCCGGGGTCAGAGGCGGCGTCTTCGAAATCGGCGTCGCCGGACTCTTCCGCCTTAGCGTCTTTGGAATCGTCTTTCGATTCCTCTTTCGATTTCTCTTTCGACTCCTCTTTTGACTCCTCTTTCGAATCATCGTCCGGGTCGACCTCTTCGAATTCGGCATCGACCACCGAGGCGTCGTCTTCGGCCTCTTCGCCCGAAGCATCGCCGTCGCCGCTGTCGCCGTCGCCGGCTTCGGCGGCTGCGGCTTCTTCCTGGCTGGCCTTGTACATGGCTTCACCCAGTTTCATGGAGACTTCCGACAACGCTTCGGTCTTGGCCTGAAGGGCTTCCGGATCGGCGTCTTCGTCTTCAAGGGCGTCCTTCAGGTCCTTGATGGCGTCCTCGATGGCTTGCTTGTCTTCATCGGGAACCTTGTCGCCGAATTCCTTGAGGTTTTTCTCAGCGCCGTGGACAAGGGAGTCGGCGGTGTTGCGAACCTCAACGTCCTCGCGGCGTTTTTTATCCTCTTCGGCGTGGCTTTCGGCGTCCTTGACCATATCGTCGATATCGCTGTCGGACAGGCCGCCCGACGCCTGGATGCGGATTTGCTGTTCCTTGCCGGTGGCCTTGTCCTTGGCCGAAACGTTGACGATGCCGTTGGCGTCAATGTCAAAAGTGACTTCGACCTGCGGCATGCCGCGCGGTGCCGGGGGCAGGTCAACCAAATCGAACTGACCCAGAATCTTGTTGTCCGACGCCATTTCCCGCTCACCCTGGAAGACCCGGATGGTGACCGCGGTCTGGTTGTCCTCGGCAGTGGAAAAGACCTGGCTTTTGCGGGTCGGGATGGTGGTGTTGCGATCGATCAGGCGGGTGAAGACGCCGCCCAAAGTCTCGATGCCGAGGCTCAAGGGCGTCACGTCCAGCAGCAACACGTCCTTGACGTCGCCTTGCAGGACACCGCCCTGGATGGCGGCACCGATGGCGACGACCTCATCCGGGTTGACGCCCTTATGGGGCTCGCGGCCGAAAAAGTCCTTCACCGTTTCGGTGACCTTGGGCATGCGGGTCATGCCGCCGACCATGATCACTTCTTCGATTTCCGACGCCTTCAGGCCGGCGTCCTTGAGCGCCTTCTTGCACGGGTCAACGGTGCGCTGGATCAGGTCATCGACCAGGCTTTCCAGCTTGGCCCGCGTCAGCTTGATGTTGAGATGCTGGGGGCCGCTTTGATCGGCGGTGATGAACGGCAGGTTGACCTCGGTCTGCATGGTGGACGACAGCTCGATCTTGGCCTTTTCCGCCGATTCCTTGAGCCGTTGCAGGGCGAGCTTGTCTTCGCGCAGGTCAATGCCGGTGTCTTTCTTGAATTCATCGGCCAGGTAATCGACGATGCGGATGTCGAAATCCTCGCCGCCCAGGAAAGTGTCGCCGTTGGTGGACTTGACCTCGAACACGCCGTCGCCGATTTCAAGGATGGAGACGTCGAAGGTGCCGCCGCCGAGATCGTAAACGGCGATGATGCCGGATTCGTTTTTCTCAAGCCCATAGGCCAGCGCCGCCGCCGTCGGCTCATTGATGATGCGCAGCACCTCAAGGCCGGCGATCTTGCCGGCGTCCTTGGTCGCCTGGCGTTGGGAATCGTTAAAGTAAGCCGGCACCGTGATCACCGCCTGGGTCGGCTCTTCGCCCAGGTGCTTTCCGGCGGTCTCCTTCATTTTCTGAAGGATGAAGCCGCTGACCTGGCTGGGGGAATATTTCTTGCCTTCGATTTCGACCCAGGCATCGCCGTTATCGCCTTCAACGATGTCATAGGAGACAAGCTTTTTGTCCTTTTCCGTGATCGGATCGTCGTAACGGCGCCCGATCAGCCGCTTGATGGCGGACAGGGTGTTGCTGGGGTTGGTCACCGCCTGGCGCTTGGCCGACTGGCCGACCAGCCGCTCGCCGCCTTCGGCGAAGGCGACCATGGAAGGCGTCGTTCGCGTGCCTTCGGCGTTTTCAATGACCTTGGCGTCCTTGCCGTCCATGACGGCGACGCAGGAATTGGTTGTCCCTAAATCGATACCGATAACCTTGCTCATTTTATCCTCTTTAATTTATGGCCCCTTGACCCCGGCCCACGTCGGCACCGATGGTCAGGTCCTTGAATTTATCCGTTGGGTTCGCCCGTTTCAACAAACAGGAAATGGCGAACTTTCCGGCGATATATATGGTTCAGCCGGGGGCGACGCAACCGCCGAAGCGAAATTTTCCATAAAAACGTTGTTATAGAGAAACACCGGAAAGCCGGGCTTTCGCGTCAAAGCTCCTCATCAAGCTGGGCGCCCGGCTCTTCACCCTTGTCTTCATAAGCCGTCTGGCCATCTTTGAGCGCAGGCGTCTCCGGTTCTTCGGCTTGGGCGGCGGTTTCCTTAGCCCCACCCTTGGAAACGCCGACCTTGGCCGGGCGCAACAGCCGGTCTTTCAGCACATTGCCGGTTTCAACGACCTGAACCACGGTGCCGGCGGGCTTTGAGGCGT
>DASCOC010000100.1:0-9449 GCA_036011805.1 Rhodospirillales bacterium | reverse complement strand
CAATATGAAGTTTGTGCAGGAAAAGACGCAGGATCAACTCGACCTGCAGGCCTTTCTACTGCTTCCATGACATTGGCTCGGTCTAATAACCGTTCCACTTATGCTCCACAACAAGTTGTAGAACATAGGGGCTGAAATATGGCTGATAGAAAGGGGTAGTTGGCGGAGAGAGAGGGATTCGAACCCTCGAAACGGTTGCCCGTTTACACGCTTTCCAAGCGTGCGCCTTCAGCCACTCGGCCACCTCTCCTGATGGGCGAGAACCTAACCGAGGCGGTCCCGCCCCGCAATGGTTTTGGGCCGGGCTGCCCTCACCAGCTTGCGGATCGACGGGGGGGAGGGGTTGGAGAGGCGGAGATCATGCCGGAACAGCCACCAGCTTAGGGACGGCGGCTTCTTCCAGTTGCACAGAGATGACCCCGTCCTTGACGGTGACGGAATAGTGCTTGGCGCAGCCCACGTCGGGCGCCACCGCCTGGCCGTCGCTAAGCTCAATCGCCCAGTTGTGCAGCGGGCACGTTACCCGCCGCCCGTGAACGATGCCTTGCGACAGCGGCCCGCCGCGGTGCGGGCATTTATCTTCAATGGCGAAGATTTCATCTTCGGCATTACGGAAAACGGCGATGTCGCCTTCCGGCGTCCTGATGACACGGGCGCCAAGCGGGGGAATGTCGTTCAGGTGTCCGATTACGGTCCATTGTTTCATGCTCTCTTAGCCCACCATCTTCAAGAGGTTGAATTCGTGTTCGTCCTTGCCGCCGGCGCGCGCCGCCCAGGGATCGTCCTGGGAGAACTCCTGCGCGAGGAGGAAGCGTTCATGGAGCGCCTTGCGGTTGTCCGGGTCCTCGACCACGAGGCCCCGAATATGGGCCATGCCGACGCGTTCCAGCCACGGCGCCGTGCGCTCCAGGTAATGGGCCTCTTCCCGGTAGAGCTGAAGGAAGGCGCCGGTGTATTCCAGGACCTGGTCTTCGGTCTCGACCTTGCACAGAAAGTCGGTGGCCCGGACCTTGACGCCACCGTTACCGCCGACGTGAAGTTCCCAGCCCGAGTCCACGGCGACAATGCCGAAATCCTTGATGGTGGCCTCGGCGCAATTTCTGGGGCAGCCGGAAACCGCCATCTTGTACTTGTGCGGGGCCCAGGCGCCCCAGCACATTTTTTCGATGGCGATGCCCATGGCGGTCGAATCCTGGGTGCCGAAGCGGCACCATTCGGTGCCGACGCAGGTCTTTACCGTGCGCACCGCCTTGCCGTAGGCGTGCCCGGAGACCAGCCCGGCCTCGCCCAGATCCCGCCAGATATCCGGCAGAACCTCTTTTTTGACGCCCAACAGGTCGATCCGCTGGCCGCCGGTGACGTGAACGCTGGGCACGTTGAATTTGTCGGCGGCATCGGCGATGGCGCGCAGCTCATCAGGTGTGGTCATGCCGCCGAACATCCTGGGCACCACGGAAAAGGTGCCGTCCTTTTGGATGTTGGCGTGAACGCGCTCGTTGATAAAGCGGGACTGCTGGTCGTCCTCGTAATCGCCGGGCCACGCGCACAGCAGGTAATAGTTCAATGCCGGGCGGCAGGCGGGGCAGCCGTCCGGGGATTGCCATTCCAGGAACATCATGACCCCGGCGATGGTCTTGATTTCATTTTCCCTGATGGCGGCGCGGACCTGGTCGTGGCTGTATTCGGTGCACTTGCAAAGCGGTTTTTCCGACGGCGTTTCCGACAGCTCGGTGCCGAGCGTAAAGGCCAGGATCTGCTGCACCATGGCGGTGCACGAACCGCACGACGACGACGCCTTGGTGTGGGCGCGGACGTCATCCAGGGTGAACAGGTTTTTTTCGGTGATGGCGTCGGTGATTTCACCCTTGCACACGCCGTTGCACCCGCAGACCTCCATATTGTCATTCATGGTCAAAATGACGTTTTCGGTGCCGTGCCCGGAATCGCCCAGAAAGGCCTGACCGAAAAGCAGTCGGTCGCGGTTGTTCGAAATATCGGTGCCGTCGCGCATGAGCTGGAAATACCAAGGCGCGTCCAGCGCATCGCCGTAAAGGACGGCGCCCCGAAGGCGGTTGTCCTTGAGGATCAGTTTTTTATAGACGCCGCGCCCGGCATCCTTGATGACCAACGTTTCCTCGTCGTCGCCGGCGACGACTTTGCCGGCCGAGAACAGGTCTATGCCGGTGACCTTGAGCTTGCTCGACGTCATCGATCCGTCGTAGGCGGCGTGGCCCAGTTCGGCCAATTGGTTGGCGCAGACCTTGGCCTGCTCGAAAAACGGCGCGACCAGGCCGTAGGTCCGGCCCCGGTGCTCGGCGCATTCGCCGACGGCGTAAATGCGGCCGTCGTAGGTCTGCATGGTGTCGCCGGTGACGATGCCGCGCTGGCAATGGAGTCCGGCCGCCTCGGCCAGGCCGATATTGGGACGGATGCCGACGGCCATGACGACGATATCGGCGGCCAGTTCGGTGCCGTCTTTCAGGTGCACGGCCCGGACCCGGCCGTCGCCGACGATGGCCTCGGTTTCCGCGGACCGGATGACGGTGAGGCCGCGTTTCTCCAGGGACGCGCAAAGCATGTCGCCGGCGACTTCGTCCAGCTGGCGTTCCATCAACGTTTCCATCAGGTGGATCACGGTGACGTCCATGCCCTGCTTCATCAGGCCATGGGCGGCTTCGAGGCCGAGCAGGCCGCCGCCGATGACGACCGCCTTGTTACCGGGCTCAGTGGCGCCGAGTATGGCTTCGACGTCGAGAATGTTGCGGAAGGGAACGACGCCGGGAAGATCAACACCGGAAACGGGAAGGATGATCGGGTCGGACCCAGTCGCCAGCAACAGCCGGTCATAGGGCGCCTCGGTCCCGTCGGCGGCCGTCACCACCCGTTTTAAGCGGTCGATCTTGACCACTTCCTTGCCCTTCAAGAGGGTAATGGCGTTGTCTTCATACCATTGTTCTGTGTTGATCATGATCTCGTCGAGAGACATTTCGCCGGCCAGAACCGGAGACAACAGGATGCGGTTGTAATTGCCGTGGGGTTCGGCGCCGAAGACGGTGATCTGGTACAGATCCGGCGCCAGCTTGAGCAGTTCCTCGACCGTGCGCATGCCGGCCATGCCGTTCCCGATGACAACGAGCCTTGGCTTCATGGAAAACAATCTCCGATATTAATTTTGCCGGGGGGCGCCAGGCCCCCGCGGATGGTAAAACGACGCATTGGTTATTCCGCAAGAACGGTGCCAAACCGGAAAAATATAAATACGTAAATGATACCAAGGGAATAGGGAACGCAGGCGCATCGGTTACACGCCGTTCGTGGGCTAAATGCACAACTTCTCAGCAATTTTATGATTAAAAATTAATCAATATTTTTTTATGATTAAAAAATAAGCATTTTTTGGCTTTCGGCCTGGAAAACCGGGACAAAGGGACGATTAATCCTGGGTGTGCGCCCACTCTCCGGTGAAGCCGTCGATGGTGTCCCTGGCCGGTTGGCAGGGCTCGCCCCGTTGCTCGGCCTTGAGGTAGATCAGCACCAGGGTAAAGGCCGACAACAAGGCGTCCTGGCGCTGGCGGCGGGCTTCCTGGTGCAGGCGTTGGTATTCGTCAATGGCGCGCTTGAGGCCGATATCGTTGGGCTCGAACACCTTGCGGGCGCGGTCCAGGTGTTCGGCCGTCAACCCGGCGATATCGCGGACCCGTTCGGCGCGAAAGGTCTGGCGGGCATGGTCGATGATCACCTGCGCGTCGGCGTTGAGGCGCTTGACCTCCCTTTCTTTTTTATCGCCGAACAGTCCGAACATTATTTCCTCTACCATGCCGATGATATAGCGTGGCAACGAATAGCCAACCCCCAAGACGCCACCCCTAAGACGCAAAGGAATCGCGGATGCCTCTTCAACGCCACGCCGTCGAGTTTGAAACGCTGGCCCCGGAAACCCTGGCCGCGTGGCGGGAGATTCCACCGGCGATCGTATCGGATTGCATGAACCGCACCCATGCCATGGCCGCCGCCATCAAACCGGTGAAGCCGGGGCTGCGGCTTACCGGACAGGCCCGCACGGTGACCGGCATGGCCGGTGACAACGGCCCCGCCCACGCCGCCATCGCCATGGCCAACGCCGGCGAGATTCTGGTCATCGATGGCGGCGGCTATGACGATGTCGCCCTGTGGGGCGGGATCATGACCAACGCCGCCATCAAGCGCGGGCTCAAAGGCGCCGTCATCGATGGCGCTTGCCGCGATGTTGCCGAGATCCGGGAGCTGGACTTCGCCTGTTTCGCCCGCGCCCATGTGCCATCCGGCCCGCACAAGGGCTTCGGCGGCATCATCGACGGCGCCATTTCGTGCGCCGGCTGCCCGGTCAGCCCCGGTGATTTGGTGCTTGGTGACGACGATGGCGTCGCCGTGGTGCCGTTGGCATGGGCCGACGATATGTTGGCGGCGTCCCAGGAAAAACTTCGCCAGGAACAAGACACCCTGAAGCAGATCGCCGCGGGGAAAACCACGGTCGAACTGCTGGGCATCGGGGAAGTGGAATTGATCGGCGGCTCGAAAGACGATTAAGTTTGTTTACGCCGGGACCTCGCCGGGGGGCGGCTCGGCCAGGGCGCCCTCAGTCCATTCCTGCATTTCAGGCATATTGCTGACGGCTTCCGTGTAGGCCCGGCAAACCGGGCTTAAGCTGACGCCGTAGGTGTGAAACCGCGTCACCACCGGCGCGAACATGATATCGGCGCCGGTAAACGACCCGAACAGGAAATCACCGCCGTCCTTGCCGCCGCCGAACCGTTCCCGGCAGTCCTCCCAGATGTCGGTAATCCGTTTGATGTTTTCGGCCACGCCTTCTTGCTTAATTTTTTCCTGGCCCTCGCCCGGCCATTGGTTTTGCAGGTCCATGGGCATGTGATTACGAAGCGGGCCGAAGCCGCCGTGCATTTCGGCGCTGACGGCGCGGGCAACGGCGCGGGCGTCGCGGCGTTCGGGCCACAGGCCGGCGCCGGGATACAACTCGGCCAGATATTCGATGATGGCGAGCGTTTCCCAGATCAACAGGTCGCCGTCTTGGGATTGATGCTTGAGCACCGGCACCAGGCCCGACGGCGAATGGGCGAGAATTTGCTCCTTGATGTCGGGGCGCTTGAACCAGACCATGACCTCGTCGAATGGGACGCCGGTGCGTTTCAGCGCCAGCCAACCGCGCAGGCTCCAAGACGAGGACGCCCTGTTTCCCATTACCAACGTGAAGTCCGTCATGGCTTTATATCCCCTTATTGAAAAATTACATGGCGGGGATCATAAGAATTATGCGATGAATATTCACGCCTCGACCCACATTTCCGTCATTATTATTTTGCATCACGGTCATAAAGATTCTGCATACGAAATGATTCCCCCCGCGGACAATCATTTTATTTCGCATGCGGTTCGTTTTTGGTTGCGGCAAATGGTGTGATTGGTTAGAAGTTCCGTTACCGAAACGAATTCGCGGAACCCATAGGCTGGGACGGGGGAAGGGAAATGGGCGTAGAGCTCAACGAATTTCAGGCGCTGGATATTTGGCACCGGGCCATCGTATCGAGCGTTCGCATCGATGCGCCGGACCTGTCGGCGCGGCAAATGGCGTTGTTGCTGAGCGTTTATCTGAACCCGCCGCCGCATACGGTGCGCGGGTTGTCCCAATCCCTGAGTGTATCGAAGCCTGCGGTCACCCGGGCCATCAACCGGTTGAGCGAGCGCGGCTTGGTGCGGCGAAAGACCGACGACGCCGATCGCCGCAGCGTGTTGATTCAACGCACCGTCAAAGGATCGGTGTTCCTGCGTGAATTCGGGGAATTGATCGTCGCCGCCGCCAACCAGGAAAATCAGGCCGATCCTAGCGGCCTGCCACCTAGGTACTAGGGCGCGATACCCATCAAGCCTGGGACATGGTTTGGCGGGCGGGAACGCGGAACCGGTGCAGGTACGTCGGCAGCACCGCTTCGGCGGCCACCGGGGTGATCCCCAGCTCCTTGAAACCGGGCTTGCCGCCCGACACCACGTTATCACGGCGCAGCAGGTCGACCTGATCGCGGGTCAGGATCGGTTTCGGCCAGAATTCCAGGAACCAGGCCATGAATTTGACCAGCCCAAAGGGAACCGGGGCGAGGAAACGTTTGCGGCCGGTATTTTCAAGTAACAGGTCCATGATTTCCTTGAAGCTGTATACCGTGGGGCCGCCGAGCTCATAGATTTCGCCGGCCGCCGCGGGTTGGCTAAGAATATTCATGATCGCCTCGGCGATGTCGCCGGCAAAGACCGGCTGCAGCCGGGTGCCGCCGTCGCCATAAAGGTCAACATCGATAAATCCATTCTTCGGAAACAGTTTGAATTCAGGTTCCAGCGGACAGCCGAATACCGGCAACACCCAGGTCAATCGGGCCAGCCCGGCGAAAAAATTGAAGAAATTATCGTCCGGTCCGAAGACAACGCTGGGCCGGACGATGGTGGCTTCCGGGAAGGCGCTTAACACCGCGGCTTCACCGGCGGCCTTGGTCCGCCCGTAGAGCGCCGGCGATTCCGCATCGGCGCCAATGGCGGAAACATGGACCAGGCGTTCGGCGCCCGCGGCCTTGGCGGCGGTGGCGACATGGCCGGCGCCGTCAACATGAATGCCTTGGAAGGTCTGGCCCAAGCCTTCGAACAGGATGCCGACCAGGTTCACCACCACATCGGCGCCATCGACGGCGGCGGCGACCTGGTCCGGTTTGGTGATGTCGGCGGGCCAGGGCACGACTTGGCCGGTGTCGCCGAAAATCTTCACAAACTGGGCGGCCTCGATATCGCGGACGGCGACCCGGACGTGGGCGCCGGTGGCGGCCAGTTGTTTGATCAGATGGCGGCCAAGAAAACCAGAGCCGCCGAACACGGTGAAGACACGCCTTTCCACGAGGGGAGCCTTTCAAAGGTTGTTTGAATGTATGTTTATGGGACGCCATAGAAAAGCCGTCAACCTTGGTGATGGTTGACAACCTTGGCCGCGCGGATTATCGACAGTCCCGTTAACCGTTAAAACGCCGGTTTTCGGAATGCCCAGGTGGCGGAATTGGTAGACGCGCTGGCTTCAGGTGTCAGTGACCTTATGGTCGTGGAAGTTCGAGTCTTCTCCTGGGCACCAATTTTTTTCAGCAAGGCAGGGGGAGACGCCCTTTGAAAAGCAAAGCCAAGTCCATCGAGGTTCATCAGGGCGACCTGCCCGCCGGTATCGACTTCGGCGATAGTGTCGCCGTCGATACGGAGGCCCAGGGATTGAGGCCGAACCGCGACCGGCTTTGCGTGGTTCAGGTTTCCGCCGGTGGCGGCGTCTGCCATTTGGTGCAGTTTCCCGATGCCGATTTCACCGCCCCCAACCTGAAGGCGCTGTTTGCCGATGACGCGGTGACCAAGATTTTTCATTACGCCCGCTTCGACGTGGCCATCATTAAAAAATATTTGGGCGTGGATTGTGCCCCGGTCTATTGCACAAAAATCGCTTCCCGGCTGGCCCGGACCTATACCGGCAACCATGGCCTGAAAGATGTCTGCAAGGAATTGCTGAGCATCGATTTGTCCAAGGAGCAGCAATCTTCTGACTGGGCGGCGGAAACATTATCGCCGAGCCAGATCGAATACGCCGCCGCCGACGTCCTCTATCTTCACCAGATCCGGGACAAGCTGGAGACAATCCTGCAAAGAGAAGGCCGCTCGGATTTGGCCAAGGCGTGTTTCGATTTTCTGTCCACCCGCGCCGAACTCGACCTCGGCGGTTGGCCGGACGAAGACATTTTTGCCCATTAACGGCCCTGACCGGCGCCCCCAAAAGCGTCGTCAAAAACCGGGTCAATCACCATAACCTTCGGATTTTGTTGATTTTTCTTAGGTCGGGGCCCATACTGCCCGGGCTCGAATAGTATTGAGGGTTAAGGATTTATTTTCCCTTTTGACATAGCTTCGCACAATGGCCCGCATTCTCCGGATCCAACGCGCCAGGGCCTTGCGCCAAGCTGTTAACAAGGGCCTTGCGCCGAGCCAATAACAAGACTGAATAATTGGTAGCTGACATTTCATGAGTTCACCACCCGCCATGTCCAATCCCGATCCCGAAACCGTCGAGGCCTCCGCCGCCGCCACGAATGACACGGCTGGCGCCGACGCGGACCTGGCCTCGGCGAAACGTGTTCTCGGCATCGAAGCCGCCGCCATTTCCGACTTGGCCGAGAGCTTAGGCGAGGCGTTTCGCCGGACCCTGGACATCATGGCCGCGGTCAAAGGCCGGGTCGTCGTTACCGGCATGGGCAAAAGCGGCCATATCGGCCACAAGATCACGGCGACCCTGTCATCGACCGGCACCCCGGCGTTGTTCGTGCATCCGGCCGAGGCGTCACACGGCGATCTAGGCATGATCACCAAGGACGATGCGGTATTCGCGATGTCGAATTCCGGAGAAACCACGGAACTGGCCGACATGGTGGCCTATGCCAAGCGGTTCGATATTCCCGTAATTGCCGTTACCGGTGCCGCAGATAGTACGCTGGCCAACGCCGCCGACGTTTCCCTGGTGTTGCCGAAAAGCGAAGAGGCGTGCCCCATGGGGCTGGCGCCGACGACCTCGACGACGATGATGCTGGCCCTCGGCGACGCCATTTCGGTGGCGTTGCTGCAACGCAAGGGCTTTTCACCGGATGAATTTCACGTCCTGCATCCGGGCGGCAAGTTGGGCCGCCGGTTGATCAAGGTATCCGACATCATGCATGACGGTGACGAATTGCCGCTGATCGGGGCGAAGACATCCATGGCCGACGCGCTAATTGAAATGACCACCAAAAGTTTCGGTTGTGTCGGCATCGCCGACGCCAAGGGCGTGCTCATGGGCGTGATTACAGACGGTGACCTGCGCCGCCATATGAGCCCTGATTTGCTTGGACAAGTTGCCGGTGATGTGATGACCCAAGGCGTCCAGACCATTGCGCCGGAGATGTTGGCCAGCGAGGCGCTTGCGATCATGAACAGCCGCTCCATCACCAATATTTTTGTCACCAAAGGCGATCGCGCCATCGGAATTTTGCATATTCACGATTGCCTGCGCGCCGGCGTCGCCTGAAATCCGGAGACCCAGTGAACCCACCCGATGCCACCACCGGCCAGCAACCGACTCCCACGTCCCCGGCGTGGAATGAAAACCGGTCACGGGCGATGGGCATGGATCCCAGGGCCGTACCCGGAGGCGCCAAATCCTACAGCCGATTTGTTCAGTTGATGAAGCTTCTGCTGCCGGCGACGGCGGCGTTGCTGGTCATCTTGATTTTGGTGTGGCCGTACTTGCGCACGGAAGACCTTCGATTTCGCCTCAGTTTTGCTGCCGTGACCGCAAACGATACCGAGGATCCGTCCATGGTCAACCCGCGATATTTGGGTATTGATAAGGAAAATCA